>CALKWW010000001.1 GCA_938003945.1 uncultured Bacillota bacterium
AACCTAATAATCAATCGAAGGAAGATATAAAAAGTCATATAAAAAAGGCACAGGAGTTTATAGAGAAACATTTTTACATAACTGTGACTATAACCTTGAGTGATATAGTATCTAGCACATCGGCAATTTCATCTGCCTACCAACGGGCTCTAGATGCTATGGAATATAGGATGATACTTGGCACAGGAGATATAATCACCTATAGTGATATACAAGTATCGAAGCCGTACTATAATTACTCTTTAGACGAGGAACAAAAACTCATAAACCTTATTAAAATAGGAGATTATGATAATGCAAAGGATATATTACTTAAGGTTCTAAATGATAATTGTAGGGATAGCAATGTTTCTGTAGATATATTAAAATGCCTTTTGTCTGACATCATATGCACTGTTATGAAGGCCATAGATGAAGAGGAAAATCTCAATATGTTATTAGATCAAAACCCAATAGAGGATATTTTAAGAAGTACGGGCATAGTAGAGATGAAATATGAGATGTTAAACCTTCTCTATAATGTATGCGAACACAATAGGGAAAAGAATATGGATATAGAATGTCAGTTGAAGCATAAGATTATGAAATACGTTGAAGAGAATTATCATGATAAAGATTTAAACGTTTCAAAAATAGGAGAATATTTTGACATGACGCCCAGCTATATATCAAGACTCTTTAAAGACAGGACGGGAGAGAGTCTTTTGGATTATATAAATGAGACCAGACTGAAGAAGGCTAAAGAGTTGTTAGTACAAAACGATCTGACTGTAGAAAAAGTGGGATCCATGGTGGGATATTCCAACAGCAATACTTTTATAAGAGTATTCAAAAAATACGAGGGAATTACCCCTGGCAAATATAGAGAGTTTATTTAGATTCCATCTATAAAAATAGATGTTTTTCTCTATACTTGCTTGGGGTGGTTCCCATTTTGTTTTTGAAAAACCTGGAGAAGTAGGCTGGGTCTTCGAAGCCTAGCTTAGCTGCAATCTCTTTTATATTCTCTTGTCCGTCAATCAACAGGGCGCAGGCCCTTTGAATTTTTAACTTGTGGAAAAGTTCTATGGCGCTACAGCCGAAATGTCTATTTGTCAATCTCTCTAGTTGAGTTTGGCTTACAGCCATAAATTTTGCTATATCATCTACATAAATTTTCGTATCTATATGAGAGTTTAAATAATTTAATAGACGCATTTTAAAGTTGGAATCATAAGAGGTCTCTGTCAAATCCAAACAAGATATTAGCATATCATCACATACATTAGTTAATCTCAGCTTCTGAATATAGGATACATGTGCAAATATATCATTTAAGCTTTGAAAGCTTATAAAAGGGTTTGGCTGATTTAATATCGTAAAACGGCAAATGTTTTCTTCTAACATAGGGATTATTTTTTTACTATCGGCTTTTTCTTGGAGATTGAAGCCGAGTTGAGTATATCCTTCCGGTGTATATAGGGCATGAGCTATATCGGGTGGAATTATACATAAATCCCCAGGCTGTAGCATATATTTTTTTTGCGTCTCTATTATCAGTGTCCCGTCAACTATATAAATAAATTGAAAAAAGGGATGTCTATGCCTTATTAACTCCCACTGACTAGGTCTTTGGTAGTAATTGATGTCCGCGTAGGGCTCTGGTAAATCTATTATTATTTTTTCAACTATACTATATGTGTTCATTATGCAACCCTCCTATAATTGGTTCGAAAGTACAAGAGGTTGATTAGATTGTCCATTTAAAGTTGCTGTTCTCTTTGATAGACTTTACTTTGTAGGGATGAACAAATAATGAAATTCAGTCATATATAATACAACTCTAAGTATAATCTATTGCCCTATAGGTATCAAGCAAAAATATATATTTTATCCAAAATTAAGATGTGAAATCCAGACAAATTTAAGACGTTGAGGAGTGATAATATGCCATGTGTCAAAAATCAGATAATAGACCCTGTGAGGTTGACAGCTGAAGATGGACAATACTTCTTTGGATATTATGATATACCCGCCTTCAGCCAGGATATGCAGTATCACCTATGCCACAGAGCAAAAGTTTGGAAGAGGTTGCCACGAGAAGACGACGTAGTAGAGCTTGGAATGATTGACATGAAATCCAAAGAGTTTTTAAAATTAGCTGAGACGACAGCATGGAATTTTCAGCAAGGAGCTATGCTCCAATGGAATCCAAGATCGCCTAATCGTGAGATAATTTTTAATGTTTTAGAAGGTGAGAATTATAGGGGTATTGTAATGGATGTCAATACGAAGGAAAAGAAAGTGCTTGATATGCCAGTGGCCAGTGTAGACCCTTCTGGGCAATATGCACTTAGTATCAACTTTTCAAGACTCTACGACTTTCGTCCAGGATATGGATATGCTGGATTAGAAGACCCTTATAGAGATAAAAATCATCCACCAGATGATGGCGTGTTTCTCATAGATCTTAAAACAGGAAGAGCCAAACTGATTATATCATTAGACGAGATTTGGGAAAAGACCAAAGCCCCTCTTGGTAGTGAAGATAGAAAAATACTTATAAATCATATCACATTCAATACCGATGGTACGAGATTTGTGTTTTTAGTTCGCAATTTCACCAAAACACCACCGTGGAAAACTGCTGTCTTCACTGCAGACATTGATGGCGGCGACATTTATATTTTATCTAATTATGCAGTGGCATCTCATTATCATTGGAAAGATCCTGAGCATATTGTATTCTATGCTCAGTGCACTGAGAGAAGTCCACAGGGACTGCAGCTATATTTATTAAGAGATAAGAGTTATGATGTGAAGGCTGTAGATACGGACTTCTTTAGAGGAGATGGGCATTGTAGTTATTCGCCCGATAGAAAATGGCTATTATATGATAGTTATCCTGATAGAACACATTATAGACATCTCTATCTATATAATCTAGAGGCAAAGAAGGGAGTGGAGCTTGGGGCATATCACCATGCTCCTAAACTCTTTGAGGTAAGTGTAGATATACGCTG
>CALKWW010000002.1 GCA_938003945.1 uncultured Bacillota bacterium
GTGAAGATATAATAGATAGGAACGAGGCTTAGTTATAGTGAAGATATAATAGATAAGGGCGAGGCTTAGTTATGGTGTAGATAGAGGAGGAATGGATATATGAAAAGACAACCTAGAGTTTTAGTTGTAGGCAGTATTAATATGGATCTTATATTGAGGACAGGACGTGTACCTAGCAGGGGTGAAACAATACTTGGTAAGGACTATCAGTTAGTACCTGGTGGGAAGGGAGCGAATCAAGCAGTTGCGGCCTCAAGACTTGGTGGACAAGTTACATTTGTAGGAAGGATAGGGAATGATGCAAATGGAGAGCGATTGATGGCCCAGTTTGAGAGGGAAGGCATATGCACAGACTACATAAAAGTAGATGAGACTTCAAACACGGGTCTTGCGGCTATAATGCTTGAAGATAGCGGAGACAATAGGATAATAGTGTATTCTGGTGCTAATATGAATATCTCTATGGAAGATGTGGAGAGTGCTCTTGAGCAGGACTATGATGTTGTATTGTTACAACTAGAGATACCTGATGATATAGTCATGGGTACATTTAAGCTTGCAAAGAAAAAGGGTATATCTGTGGTATTAGACACAGCACCTGCACGACCTTTACCCTTGGAGAACTTCAAGGGAATAGATATAATATCGCCAAATGAGACAGAGGCCACTGCTTTGACAGGTATTGAGATTAACTCATTTCAAAGTGCAGTGCAGGCAGCAAAGGTACTGCAAGCTATGTGTGACCCAAAGCATGTAGTGATTAAGATGGGTTCTAAAGGGGCCATGGTATTCGATTGTTGCAGTTTTAGACATGTACCTTCATTTGATGTAGAGGCAGTAGATACAACAGCTGCAGGCGATGCTTTCACAGCAGCCATGGCAACTGAATATATAAAAGGTGGCGAAATAGAGAGAGCCGTAGAATTTGCAAATGCAGTTGGCGCTCTAACGGTGACAAAATTAGGGGCTCAGCCCTCTATTCCAACTAGAAAAGAAGTGGATAATTTTATAGATATAAAAAATAAATAAAAAAAGTGTTTCACCCTCCTACAATAGGGTTACTAATATATTGCAGGGCAATATAGTTTTTAATACTATCTTTAATAGTATTTAATAGTATTATAACTATCTTGTAAAACTTTTGCAATATATTGGGGTTATAATATATATAAGCAAAACAAGGAGGGGACGCCACATGAAAAAGAAAATGATAAATTCGGAAGTTGGTAGAGGAGTTACTGGAGCGTTAATATCGATAGGTATGACTCTTGCTATGTTATCCCCTGTAATTATGATGCAAATTGTTTCGAGTTTTCTTAAATAGGATAGAATTACTTAAAGACTCCATCGGTTCTATCCGTTGGGGCTTCAGTTAAGATCAAATTGGTATTATAGATAAAAGTTTGTAATTTTATATAGATATGAATAGATGTCAAACCCCATCTACCATGTCGCACGCGTATAATACAAAATAGGGTCGAGATTAATCTCGACCCTATTTTGTATTATTCTATTGACTAAACACATGATTTCCAAGTGCTACTGTGCTAACTTGTACTCGTGTTTTCATCCATCTTGAAGTGGCAATCTTAGGATTGTAGTAAAAGATACATCCTTTAGTTGGATCATTTCCCAATATGGCATCGAAAGCAGCCCAATAGCTATCTAGATCTGGCTCTAATTCTATTTGCCCATCAATAACACAAGTAAAAGCCCTTGGCTGATAGACTACTTCCTTTAGAGTATTGGGAAATGCAGGTGACTTAAGTCTATTTAGAACTACTGCTGCCACCGCCACTTTTCCAATATATGGTTCACCCCGTGCTTCGCCATGTACAACACGGGCAAGGAGATGGATATCACCTGCATTTCAACTAGTATACTGTTCCATATGGGTAACTAGCTTATCTATCTCCAAATTTTCATCGTTGGCATGGGCAATATCATTGCCGGGCACCATAAGATAGGCGGCAATGAGGCTTAAGGATAATATTTTTTTCATCTATATCCCTCCTCAATAGACTATCATTCCCTTACTTGATGGGATGATACCCGGCAATTTTTTCATTCCTTACCTTGACCAAATATGCAAAAACCATCACCAAATAGGAGCATAAGTAAAAAGAATATTATTATTATGGTCAAAAAGTTTCCACCAAACAATCCACTAAAGAGTCCACTGGTTCCAAAGCCACTACTTTTAATCTCTTCCATATATAACACCTCACATCATAAGTCTTTGTAGTTCATAATATGATATTAGAGTGCTTTAGGTGTTACTTTCTGGAAAGTTTTCAAAAATGATTCCCCAACCTCATATATATTGCCTGCCCCCATTGTAATTATAATATCGCCAGATTCTATATTTTTATTGAGATATTCTACAATATCTTCAAAATTTGATATATATATGGCATCTTGACCATTTTTACTTATTGTAGATACAATATCCTTTGAATGTATATCACCAGGGTCTTTTTCCCGGGCAGCATATATATCAGTTACTATGAGTTTGTCTATACCTTGGAAGGCATCTACAAATCTATTAAATAACTTTTTTGTACGGGTATATGTATGGGGCTGAAAGACGCACCATATTCTACCATGGGGGAAATTATCTAATATATCGATTGTTGCCCTTATCTCATTCGGGTGATGGGCATAGTCATCTATTACGGTTATATCGTTTACAATCCCCTTTACTTCAAATCGTCTATGTGTGCCATGATATAGCGATAGGGCTTCGCTGATTATATTTCCATCGACACCTAATATTTTAGCAGTGGCATATGCACCTAATGCATTATATATATTGTGTTTACCAGGCACTTTAAGATGTATAGTTTTTCCGTCTTTTCCCATATATGATGGGATAAATATGGGGCAGCCAGTTCTGTCATATGATATAGAATGGGCTATTAAATCGGCATCTTTCTCTATGGCAAAACTTATAGTTTGCCTTTTTACCTCTTTCATGAGCTTTTCCACATGGGGATCGTCTAAACAGCCTACTACATATCCATCAGGTGGTACTAACCGTGCATATTTTAAAAATGCACTATATATGTGATCTATATCTTTAAAGTAGTCTAGATGATCCTCATCTATGTTGAGGATCAATGCTATGTAGGGATGAAACTTTAGAAAACTCTCCACATATTCACATGCCTCTGTTAAGAAGTAATCACTAGATCCACTGCGCACATTGCCTCCTATCTCATCTACTTCTCCACCTACGAGTATTGTAGGGTCAAGGTCTGCATGTTCCATTATTACCGAGAGCATGGAGGTGGTAGTTGTCTTACCATGGGTGCCGGAAACTCCAATAGCAAAGGGATAGGTTTCCATGAGTTGCCCTAGAAGGGTTGCCCTGTCCATTGTAGGTATAGAATTTTTACTTGCCTCTATAAGTTCTGGATTATCATCATTTATTGCCGCAGTATAGACTATAAGGTTTGCACCTTTGATATTTAAAGAATCATGTCCTATATATATATTTGCACCTTTTTTTCTAAGCCGTTCTATTATTGCAGAGTTGTGTATATCTGAACCTGATATTATATAGCCTTTATCAAGGAGTATCTCGGCGATACCACTCATGCTTATACCACCGATACCTATAAAATGTATATGTTTCCCTATAAAATTTTCAATATGAATATTTTTCATTTTGTCACTCCCTTTAAGATTGCCTTTCATACTATTATAACCATGTATAGATTAATTTATCAATGGTAAAATTAAAAAAAGTGGTTGACAGGATCCCCTCCATAGTCTATAATTATGAATTGCAGTCACGAAATGTGATAAAATTTAATATGGAGGAGTACCCAAGCGGTCAAAGGGGGCAGACTGTAAATCTGTTGGCTCAGCCTTCGATGGTTCGAATCCGTCCTCCTCCACCAGGAAAAGGTAACTATCTAAATAGGTAGTTGCCTATTTTATTTTTATATTACCATATCATATTGTGGGAGGATTTTCTGCCCTTGATCTAAAGTGTAGAATATGTTAGTATACTGTTATTATAAAAAGAATATTTTCCTTATCCAGAGTGGTGGAGGGACTGGCCCTATGAAGCCCAGCAACCAGCCCATTGGGCTAGGTGCTAATTCCTGCAGAATGTAATTTCTGAAAGATGAGGGTTACTTTCGTAGAGAACCCTTTATCAAGGGTTTTTTTTATTGGATTTCTTAAGGAAAATGTCCTTTTTCTTAAAACTCTAAGGAGGAATATTTATGGTAAAGACGTATTTTACATCAGAATCAGTAACAGAGGGACATCCAGATAAAGTATGTGACCAGATTTCAGATGCAATACTTGATGCTATACTGGCTGAAGATAGCCAGGCAAGGGTAGCATGTGAAACTGCTGTGACTACTGGTATGGTGTTAGTTATGGGTGAGATCACTACAGACTGTTATGTGGATATCCCCAAGATAGTGCGACAGACTGTTGCCGATATAGGTTATACAAGGGCAAAGTTTGGCTTTGATGCCAAGACATGTGCTGTCATAACATCATTAGACGAGCAGTCACCAGATATAGCACTTGGTGTTGATAAGGCACTTGAGGCCAAGAAGGGGCTCATGGATGACAATGCAATTGAGGCGATAGGCGCCGGCGACCAAGGGATGATGTTTGGCTATGCCTGCAATGAGACACCAGAGTTAATGCCCATGGCAATATCTTTGGCACATAAGCTTACACGAAGGCTATCAGCTGTGCGAAAGGATGGTACACTTGAATATCTAAGGCCAGATGGTAAATCTCAAGTAACCGTGGAATATAGGGATGGAAAGCCATATAGGGTAGATACAGTTGTAATATCTACTCAACATCACCCTGATATTGACAGAGAGACTCTAGAGAAGGATATGAGGGAACATGTGATAGAGGCAGTCATACCCAAGGAACTCCTAGATGAAGATACAAACTTCCTAATAAATCCAACTGGTAGATTTGTAGTGGGGGGTCCCCAAGGGGATTCAGGTCTCACTGGACGTAAGATAATAGTAGACACATATGGTGGCTATGGAAAGCATGGTGGTGGTGCATTTTCAGGTAAGGATCCCACTAAAGTAGATCGCTCAGCATCCTATGCTGCAAGATATGTGGCTAAGAATATAGTGGCAGCTGGTATTGCCGATAGATGCGAATTGCAACTTGCTTATGCAATAGGTGTTGCAAAGCCAGTTTCCATACATGTAGATACATTTGGGACAGCCAAGATACCAGAAGATAAGATAGTTGAACTAATAGATAAGCATTTTGACTTAAGGCCTGCTGCAATAATAAGGGATTTAGACCTTAGAAGGCCCATATATAGGCAGGTTGCAGCCTATGGTCATTTTGGTCGGACAGATATAGAACTACCTTGGGAGAAACTTGATATGGTAGAGGTACTTAAATCTGAAGCTTTTTAAAAAAGAGCCCAATTTATGGGTTCTTTTCACTTTTTGGGAAACTCCAGCATATTATGAGAGTACCAAGTAATACAGGAGGCAGGGCAGATGTTTATAGATGTGTATACAGCCATAATCCTCTGGACTTTTGCCATATTCGGTATGGTGCTCTTTGTCTTAAAGTTATATCAGAGTATAAGATATGTAAAGAATATAGATAGGGGAAAGTTGAGTGTAATCATATCAGCAAAAAATCAACAAGATGTTCTAGAAGGTGTTGTCCGTGGTTTTATACTAAAGGCAGGACTAGAGTCTATGGAGGATGTACTTTTGAACATTGTGTTGGTAGATGTTGGCTCTAATGATGAGACATTAAAGATAATGGAAAAATTAGGTGAGGACTACTGTTTTATAAAACTATTAAAGCCAGATGAACTATCTTCTTATTTAAAAGGTATGTAGATTATCATATAAGGATATGTATCAAATAGTAGGGCAATAAAACCAATAAGAACATACGTTCCCACTACATAGATATGGGTCGAGGAGTTACTTCCTCGACTTTTTATATTTTTGGTTTCTCCATATACAATATGGTCAACCCTTGGGGAAGGGGTACCCCTTTAAAATAATAGAAGGGAGGTCTTAAGATGGCACTTGTAGTGAAGAGTTTGGATTCTAGTATTCAACTAAAGTTCAAAATAGGCGAGGATGGCGAGGGTAAAGATATAACTCGTTCAAGGACATTCAATAGGATAAATTCTACCATATCAGATGAGGATCTCTATGAAGTAGCCCTTGTACTCGAAAGTCTTCAGGAGCACGAGAGGGTTGCTACGGTGAGAAATTCGCCAGTTGCCTATGGAGAATCGGAAGCTTAAGTTCTCATTGAGAAAATAGTATAAGGAGGTGAGAGATGTGGCAAATGTACTCGAGATGGTATTTAAGACGGCAGAGGGTAAGAGTCATCGTATTACATTGAACGACCCAAAAGAAGATCTCACAGGCACAGAGGTAAGGCAAGCAATGGACCTCATAGTATCAAAAGATACTTTCAATGTAGGTGGGGGTCTGGTGGAAGCAGTCAGTGCTGCCATAATAAGCACCGATAAGACACCAATAGATATTGGCTAAAGACTCAAGGGGGGGCTCTGCCCTCCCTTCCCTATTATGTAAAGGCGTGGGTAGTAGCATATTAGGGAGTTTTATTAAACGCATCCAACATCCTTTGGGCCTCCTCCACGGGTGTGGGTAATAGCATATTAGGGGGTTTTATTATAGGGCTCATATAGCTTTGTCATCATAATAGGGAAGATTTCCGTAGATGGTTGACGGGAACAGATGTTCGTATTATAATGTATAAAAAGGACGGGAGGGATATGTGTGTCAGGGCGCAATGAGATATGTAAAAAGTGGTTAGAGAGTGGTATGTGTGGTGTATTACCTGCTTATGATGAATATGGTGCAAATATAAGCCTCATATTATTCCATGGAAAATCCTCCGTATATGAATCCCGTCGTGTACAGACAGTTATAAAGGATATTGCAAAGGTATTTCAAAAGGACATAGATCTCATAAAGAGAGAGGCTCGAGCCATAAGTGGCCAGAGAACAGGCAATGCATTACCCATATTTTACAATGTAGTACTCATTCCATTTAAAGTGAGAAAGCCAATAGGGCGAGATGATGGTTCAATAGGTTATATATTTGAATCTAGTATAGATAGTGTAGAACTACACGGTGGCACCTCTTGTGTGCATTTGAAAGATGGACAGAAAATAGATATACTCGATAGTGTGAAGACAGCTAGAAATCGCATCATAATGGGGCGACATATAAAGGATAATATGCTAGATATGGATATCTGTGGCCTTACATTCAATGAAATAGGGAGTATATACAACAAATCGGCGACAAAGAGGGATATTTTTCTCTTATTATGCCATCTTTTAACTACAAAGGATGATAACTCTATCTAAATATGTTATAATTAATTAAATCTAAGATATAGGCTTTGTGGACTTGGAAAATCTTATTGATTCATTTTAGGTATTTATATTGATTACATATGGGAAATTATAACTATAGAATTTGCTAAATTGCTAGATAACCGTACCATTTTTGTTTTTAATGGTTATTGTGGTTATCTATATAATTCATATAAAGAGGGAATTTGAATATAGATGGTAGAGATAACGGGGATAATTGAAAACATAGTATTTAGGAATGAATCAAACGGCTTTACTGTGGTGGATATACACGAAGATGAAAGTGGTGATCTCATAACTGCAGTTGGCATACTTCCCTTTGCAAATGAGGGTGAGAGGGTACGTATAGGTGGAGAGTGGACAGTTCACCCCGATTACGGAGAGCAGATCAAAATAGAGCGTTTTAATGTTGAGACACCCTCCACTGAAGATGCAATGGAGAGGTATCTTGCATCTGGCCTTATAAAGGGTATAGGCCCTTCTACTGCGAGGAAGCTAATTGAAAAGTTTGGTACCGACATATTAGATATAATGCAGTATAATCCGGATAAGCTCACCGAAGTTCCCGGTATTGGTCCTAAAAAGGCACAGACTATAGCCACTTCATTTGCAGAACAGATGGAGATAAAAGAGGTAATGATGTATCTCCAAGCCTATGGTATTTCCACAGCTTTTTCTGTTAAAATATATAAGAAATATGGAAATGATACAATATCTCTAATAGAAGAGAATCCATATCGCTTGGCATCGGAAGTTGAAGGTATAGGCTTTAAGACTGCCGACCGCATAGCACAGACAATGGGGATATCATTTGACTCACCATATAGAATAGCTGCAGGCACCCAATATGTATTATCACAGGCAGCAAATGATGGACATACATATCTTCCCAAAGATGAACTCATATATGAGGCTTCTAATATATTGGCAGTGGCATCGGAACTTGTGGAGCAGGCAATTGTGAGTATGGCAATTGAGCAGTCTATATTCGTAGAGAGAATAGACGATATAGAGGCTGTATACTTGGCTCCTTTTTATAGGGCGGAACTTGGAGTGTGCCGGCGCCTCATAAAATTAGCTACAGTCGACCTCTCATCTGATATAGACAATATAGATGCTGAGCTCAAGAAATTCCAAAGGGAAGAGGGAATTATATTTGCAGGCAAACAACGTGAAGCCATAATAGAGTCCTTATCAAATGGTGCACTAGTAATCACTGGAGGTCCAGGTACAGGCAAGACTACCACCATAAATTGCATAATAGAATTATTTGAAAAGCGAGGACTTGAAGTAAACCTAGCTGCCCCTACAGGTCGAGCTGCAAAGCGTATGACCGAGACCACAGGTAGGGAGGCTAAGACAATACATAGACTACTAGAATACGGTGGTGCAGAGGGACAGGGCTATTTTCAAAAGGACGAGGATGATCCTTTAAAATGTGATGTGGTGGTTGTGGATGAGATGTCAATGGTTGACATACTCCTTATGAATAACCTTCTAAAGGCAATTGTTCCAGGTACTAGGCTAATAATGGTAGGTGACAGTGATCAGTTGCCATCAGTTGGTCCTGGTAATGTTCTCCGCGATATAATAGATAGTGGTATAGTGAAGGTAGTCAGGCTAGATGAAATATTCAGACAAGCAGGGGAGAGCATGATAGTACTAAATGCTCATAGAATAAATAGGGGTGAATATCCCCATCTAAATGTACGGGAACAGGATTTTTTCTTTGATAGACGTGAAGAAGTAGATGATATACTAGACACTATAATAGATCTCACTTTAAATAGGTTACCAGGTTTTGTTCCCCTAGAACCCACCAAGGATATACAGATACTTACTCCCATGCGAAAAGGAAAGGTGGGTGTAAATAATCTAAATACCGTTCTTCAAGGAGTTTTAAACCCTCCATCTCACGATAAAGTACAGAGGAAATTCCGTGATATTATCTTTCGTGAGGGAGACAAGGTGATGCAGATACGAAATAACTACAATATGGAATGGACAGTGCGAATAGGGGATAGTGTAATAGAAGAGGGAGAAGGAATATTTAATGGAGATGTTGGCTTTATAGATGATATCGATTTAGAAGATAGCAAGTTGACAGTAATATTTGAAGATAATAAGGAAGTAGAGTATGACTTTTCTCAATTAGACGAACTAGAGCTTGCATATGCCATATCTATACATAAGAGTCAAGGAAGTGAATTTCCTGCAGTACTCATACCTATAGCATGGGGGCCGCCTATGCTAATGACACGGAATTTACTATATACAGCTATAACCAGGGCAAGGGAATTGGTGGTGCTTGTAGGAAGAGAACGGGTTCTCAATAAGATGGTAGATAATAACTATATTGCAAAGCGATATTCAGGACTTGATCATCATTTCAAAAAGACATTTACATCATTGTCTTTGGCAGGCCAAGGGAATTTGCCATTTGATTTGGATGATTAAAAGAGGGGATTGTAATTTAAAATGAGGTTGAAGTTTAAAAGTCTTTTTAAAGATTTTATGGATATGATATATCCTAGGGCTGCTAGGTGTGTAGCCTGTGGCAAGGACGCTAGGATCTATAATAGATATGGATTTTGTAGCACCTGCTATACGACTTTGCCCTTTATAAAGCCGCCCTACTGTACTGTATGTGGTCGACCTATTAAAGAGGGTGGGGAATGCAAAGTGTGCAAGGATACCAATCATGTATTTACCCAGGCTCTATCGGTGTTTGAATATGAGATGCCCATATCGGATATGATACAGCGCTTTAAATACGAGAGCAATACCCATCTAGCAGAACCTATGGCAATGCTCATGGTAGAAGCTATAGAGGAGAGGGGATGGGAATTTGATGCTATTGTACCAGTTCCCCTTCATGTAAAACGCTTAGATCTTAGAGGCTATAATCAAGCGGCATATCTTGCATATAGCATAGGTAAGATAATGGGTGGGAGAGAAGTTCTTGGTACTGTGCTCATTAGGATAAGAAATACCCCATCCCAGATAGGTATGGATAGGGATGAGCGTATGTGGAATCTCTATAATTCATTTGAGGTCAGGCAAGGTCATTTAGTAGAGGGAAAGACAATTTTGTTGATTGATGATGTACTTACAACAGGAAGTACTGTAGATCACTGTAGTAGTGCACTTCTTGAGGCAGGTGCAAAAAAGATATATGTGGCAACCTTTGCCTCCAGTGTATATGAATAGAGAATTTTATAAGGGGAGGAATTATCGTTGGATATTCGAAATTGCAAGATGTGTGGACGAATTTTTCAATATAATAATATACCATATTGCCACAGTTGTGTGCTAGAGCGAGAAGAGATGTTTGTCAAGGTACGGGATTACATATGGGACAATCCCGAGGCCAATGTTCCAGAGGTCGCTGAGGAGACAGAGGTGGATGAGAAGATAATTCTGGAGTTTTTAAGAGAAGGGCGTTTAGAACTTAAAGAGGAGAGTGTAGGTTTACCCTGTGAGCGATGTGGCAAACCAATTAGAACGGGTAGGTATTGCAATGAATGTGCTAGGGAACTTGAAGTGGAGCTCAAAAAAGGCATGTCTACGGCTCCAGAACACTATAGAAAGAGTGTAGATTCAGATCAGATGTATATTGTAGATAGGATGAAAAAAAAGAAATATTGACAATACCCCTAAATGTTTTTTCCTATGTGGTCGATATAGTATTTGAAGTGGAAAAATGAGGTGAGTACATTGAAAATAAATGGCTCTAGAATAAATAATATAACGAATCCATATAAGATAAATGAGCAACAGGCGCAAAAAGCTAAGAAGAAGGCCCCCTCCTTGGGGCGTGATGAGGTAATCCTCTCAGAGGAGGCCCAGAGGCTACAGTCTGCTAAGGTAGATGGTCGTACTATTGCAAAGCTTGAAAAGAAACGGGCAAAGAGGGTGGATGAGGTAAAGGCCCTTGTAGAAAAAGGTGAGTACCAAGTAGATGCCAAACTAGTAGCCAATAAGATGGTGAATAATGTGTTATATAACAAGAGGATGTGACTGTCATGCAAAAGGTTATACGCGAAATGGCTGATATTTTGGATAAGGAGCTCCATGTACAAAAGAAACTCTTGGAGGTTTCAAATGAGCTCACTGATGTAGTTATAGATGGAGAAATCGAAGAACTTGACGATATACTTAAAGTTCAGCAGACCATGATAATGACCTTGGGAAAACTAGAAGAAGATCGCATAGAGGTTGCAGGCAGGTTAGGCGATGAAGAACTAAAGATAACCGACCTTATAGACAAGGCAGAAGGTGAGTTAGCTGTGAGACTTCAAAAGTTATTTGAGGATTTCACTCATGTGATAGATGAGCAAAAGAGGGTAAATGATATAAATAGAAAACTTTTAAAGACAAATCTTGAATATATAGAATTTACACTAGGTAATCTCACAGGTAATAGTTCCATAAATTTATTTGATGAAAAGGCATAGAGACATATAGGGGTGAGAATATGCGTTCAACTTTTTACGGATTGGAAATATCACGGAGTGGGCTTTTTACAAGTCAGCAGGGGCTCAATTTGACCGGGCACAATATAAGTAATTCAGATACTGTTGGCTATACCCGTCAGCGGATGGTGACTAAATCCATAGAACCACCCGTAAATACAGGTTTACTTAGATCTCCCACTAAAGGTCAGATAGGTGGAGGGGTAGATGTAGTGGCAATAGACCAGATAAGGGATAAATTCCTCGATATGCAGTATAGACGAGAGAATACATCGAGGGGAGAGTGGACAGCTAGGACTGAAGCCCTTCAATACATAGAGGATATATTCAACGAACCATCTGAAACTGGAATAAATAAGGCAATAGCTGAATTATTTGATTCTTTTCAAGAACTGGCTAAATATCCCGAGAGCAAGGAGATAAGGAGTCTTGTCAGGCAAGATGCTATAAAACTTACTGAGACCATGAGGCATTATAACTCTCAATTAACTCAACTGAGAGAAGAGCAGGATACAGCAATAGGAATAGCAGTTGACGATATAAACGATATCATAGTGAATATAAGAGATTTAAACGAGCAGATATTTAAGTTTGAAGTTGGTGGAGATGTAGCAAATGACCTTAGAGATAGGCGTAATCTACTCCTAGATGAGCTATCGTCCATAATAGATGTAGACTATTATGAGACTCAAGATGGAAGGTTTAGGGTGGATATAGCTGGCATGCCACTTGTGGACCATGTACATGTAAATAAATTAGAGGCTGAGAGGATGGACTATAATACATTTGACGGTCAGATATATAGAGTGAAATGGAAAGACTTTGACAGGGATGTACCTATAACAGGTGGCACCCTCAAGGGGCTTATGGAAATGCGTGATGGTAGGGGACCAGAGTATAATGAGTCCATGGGAATACCCTATTTCATGGATCAGCTAGATAATCTAGCTAAGGCATTTGTCAAAGAATTCAATGAAATTCATAGACAGGGTTTCTCTCTACACAGACAGGGCGATATGGACTCACAAAATGGTTATAACTTCTTTGCCTATGACGGAGCACAGGCAAAAGAGGATATAGATATAGACAAGATTACAGCTGCTAACATATGCGTTGCTCCTGAGATAATGGACAGTGTATATAATATCGCAATGGCTGAAGAGCCTACATCAGTTGATGGTGTTCCCAAAGAGGCAGATAATCGTATTGGACTTCAGCTAATAGGTATTAGAGCTAAGAAGGATATTAGCATAACTTTAGATGGAGAGGTTATCCAGATTGGGAACCTAGAGGACTATACAAAGGGTATAATAGCCGATTTAGCTGTCGAATCATCTCATAGCAGTAAGATGATGGAAGGACAAGTGATACTTACAAATAGTTTAGAGAACAAACGACTATCTGTATCAGGGGTATCTATAGATGAAGAGATGACCTTGATGGTACAGTATCTTCATTCATATAGTGCAGCTGCCAGGATGATAACAGCTGTAGATGAGCAGCTCGATGTGCTTATAAATCGTACAGGCGTTGTAGGTAGATAAGGAGGGTTACCATGCGAGTTACAAATAGTATGATGATAAATCAGTTTTTATACAATATGAATAGCAATTTAGGCAGGCTAGAGAAGTACCACAATCAACTAGAGACTGGTAAGAAGATTACCCGTCCATCAGATGATCCTGTGGGGGTAACGAGGAGTCTTCAGGCTCGTACTGACTTATCTAAGATAGAGAGATATACCCAAAATGTAGGGGATGCCAAGGCTTGGCTTACCCAGACAGAAACGAGTCTTATGGAGATGAATGAGATTATAAAGCGAGCATATGACCTAGCTGTAGATTCCAATAATAGTACTAAGACGCCGGAGGACTTGGCAGCCAACGCAAAGGAGCTTAGAGAACTTGAAAAGCAGCTAATACAGTCTGCTAATACCACATATGGTGGTAGATATGTATTTGGAGGATATAATACGGTTGACGAACCATTTGAGATAGTTGGTGAAGGTAATCGTAATCTTATCTACAATGGAGTAGACTTGATAACCGGTGATGGAACTGCCCTTGATAGACTAGAGAGAGAAGAGTTGAACTATGAGATAGGTCCAGGGGTAAATATGAAGGTGAGTACAAACGGTATCGAACTCTTTGGTAGAGGAGATGGCAATATATTCAATGTGATAGCTGAACTCACTGATGCCCTTGAAAATAGTGACTTGGATGGAATAGATGCATCTATTGGTAAATTGCAAAATGCCCAGGAGGAGATACTATCCCATCTTGCTGAAGTAGGCGGAAAGTATAATAGGCTTGAGATGGTAGAATCTCGTTATACCAACGATAAGATAAACTATACAGCTGTAAAATCTTCGGTGGAAGATGTGGATCAGGCAGAGGCCATAATGGAGTTTATGATGGCTCAAATGGTATATCGATCTTCCCTATCAGTGGGAGCTCGTATAATACAACCCACTTTAGTGGATTTTTTAGGTTGACATGAATATAGGTCTAATAAGGATCAATCAGACATATGGCAAAATAGGTATTCGCCAATATCCTGCCAATATGAATATTGCCCAACCTCCTCCTACTGTAGATATAAGGCAGTCTAGGGCAGATATGAAAATAGATACTACTCTTCCAAAGGTACATATAGATCAGAGCCAGTGCTTTGCCGAACTTGGGCTTAAAAGCCCACTTAGACTGGCAGATGATTTCTATGAGGAGAGCCTAGAGGCAGGACTGGATAGCATAGGGAAGATGGCGCAAGAGGGTGAAAGGCTCATGCGCATAGAGGATGGGGGAGATCCTATAGTGGAGATTGCCCAGGAGGCCATGTATGATGATATATGTGAGATAAATGTAGACTGTGCTCCCAAATCCAGACCTAAAATAGAGGTGAGAGAGGGCAGGGCAGATGTTGAAGTCACACCTAGGCCACCTGCTATTAATTGGGAGGTTTACCCGAAGGCAAATATAGTTGCCAGCCCACATAAGGTGGATATATACATGGCTGTTTGGCCTAATATAAAATTTGAATATGTAGGTAGCAATATAGATAGGGAAATATGACATATCATGTTTCCCTTGTTTTACTTTTATAATCTTTTAAGTTAAATGCTAAAATATTGGTATATGAACTTGAGTAACTTTACTATTCAGATAATCATAGCGGTTATCCAAATTATATATGATGGGGAGGTATAGGTATGAAAATAAATACTTCACGCTTTGGTGAGATGGAGATAGAAGAAGAGAGTATAATTGAATTTAGGCATGGTATACCTGCGTTTGAAGAACTAAAGAGATATATTATTATATCCCTTGAAGGTGATGATAACTTCTACTGGCTACAGAGTGTAGATGATGGGGACATTGCATTTATATTGGCCGATCCATTTAACTTTACAGTCGATTATGAGCCCGTACTATCTGATAGTATATTAAAGGAACTCCAGATAGAGAAAGAGGAAGATGTGCTTGTCTTAACCATGCTTGTAGTGCCTGATGAGATAGAGAATATGACTGCAAATCTTGCAGCACCTATTGTCATAAATATAAATAAAAAACTTGGTAAACAGGTTATTTTGACAGAAGGTGATTACCCCGTAAGGCATCCTGTGTTTGTATCTACTTTGAGGGAGGGGGAATAGAAATGCTTGTACTTACGCGAAAGAAGGATGAGGATATACTAATTGGTGAGGATATAAGAATATCGGTAGTCTCAATAGATGGGGATAGGGTGAGAATAGGCATAGATGCCCCAGAAGAACTTACAATACTCAGGGCAGAACTTTTAGATGAAACAGAGGCCGTGAATAGACAGGCAGCTCGAGTTCCATCTTTGACAATAGATGATCTTTCAAAGTTTATAGACAAAAAATAAATTTTATAATGTATCAATTCGATAATAACCTACTGCTTTTTATATTTTACTTCTTTTTAAAATAGATGGTACACTATGTATATATAAAGGTATAAAATGTAAAGGATCTAATCCATACTCTTAAGCCATATAGGATGGATGAAGAGTCTTTTATGTCTAGGTAAGATTTTTGGCAATCCTTTGATGATAGATATGTAGCTTCACTTGCTAAACTTTTAGATGATAAAGCCTATAGTATGTTTTATGATCTTATAAGGTTAATGCTCAATGAAAGGGCACGGCTGGAGCAAGAGGCCTTTTTGGTGGGAAACTAAACTTGGTTAAATCGTAACATATATCACGGAAATATTTCAGGTCATGTGTTAGCATGTATATATCAAACATCTAGGAGGCTGAGAATATGAATATGTTTTGTTATCAATGTCAAGAGGCAGCCAAAGGTACTGGCTGTACTGCTAGGGGTGTATGTGGTAAATCAGCAGAAGTGGCAAATCTTCAGGATTTACTGATCTATACATTGAAGGGATTGTCCATATTAGGGCTAAAAGCAGATGAGTTAAATATGAATATAACCAAAGTGGATAAATTTTTGATAGACGGTCTGTTTATGACAATAACAAATACAAACTTTAATGAGGATAGATTTATAGGCAAGATAAGAAAAGGACTTAAACTACGAGAAGAGCTAAAGTCTGATCTTATAAATAGGGGCGTTTCTTTGGATAATCTACACGATTCAGCTATGTGGATTGGAGATACCCTCGAAGAATTTGAAGCCAAGGCAAATAGTATAGGGGTAGGCGTGTTGTCAACAGAGGATGAAGATATTCGTTCACTTAGGGAACTTATTACTTATGGTGTAAAGGGAATAGCTGCCTATGCAGAGCATGCAATGAATCTAGGTTATGAGGATAGAGAAATATATAAATTCATGAAGAAGGCATTGGTTGCTACATTGGATGATAGTCTAACTGTGGATGAGTTAGTTGAGCTCACTTTAGAGACTGGAAAGTACGGTGTAGAGATAATGGCCTTGCTCGATAGGGCTAATACTGAGACCTATGGCAATCCAGAGATGACAGAGGTTGATATAGGGGTTAGGAACAATCCAGCAATACTAATATCAGGACATGATCTAAAAGATATGGAAGAATTATTAAAACAGACAGAAAATGCAGGTGTTGATGTATATACCCATGGTGAAATGTTACCAGCACATTACTATCCGGCATTTAAAAAATACCATCATTTTGCAGGCAACTATGGCAATGCATGGTGGAAACAGAGGGAAGAATTCGAAAAATTCAATGGGCCAATTTTGTTCACCACTAACTGCATAGTTCCCCCAAAGGCGTCCTATGCCGATAGGGTATATACAACAGGTTCAACTGGTTACCCAGGATTTAAACATATTCCCGATAGGGAGGGTGGAGAGACGAAGGATTTTTCACAGATAATAGAACATGCTAAGGGGCTACCTGCTCCCACTGAAATAGAGACTGGTAAGATTGTTGGAGGTTTTGCCCATGCCCAGGTATTTGCATTGGCCGATCAAATAGTTGAGGCAGTTAAGACAGGGGCCATCAAAAAATTCTTTGTAATGGCTGGATGTGATGGCAGGGTGAAATCAAGGGACTATTATACAGAGTTTGCAAAGGCGCTTCCAGATGATACGGTGATACTTACTGCAGGTTGTGCTAAATATAGATATAATAAGTTAAATCTAGGCGATATAAATGGAATACCACGGGTATTAGATGCAGGACAATGTAATGATTCATATTCACTGGCAATTATTGCCCTTAAGTTGAAGGAGATATTTGAGCTGAACGATATAAATGAATTGCCCATTGCATACAATATTGCCTGGTATGAACAAAAGGCAGTAATAGTATTGTTAGCACTATTATATCTAGGAGTAAAGGATATCCACTTGGGGCCAACACTTCCAGCATTCTTGTCACCAAATGTAGCCAATGTGTTGGTTGAGAACTTTGGTATAGGTGAAATTACAAATGTGGAAGATGACATGAATATGTTCATGGAGGTCTAAGTTTAGGAAACTCTCTATAAAAATATTGAAGCAAAGCCTTTAATGGAGATACTTTAAGGAGATGGTGGTTATTGATTTTATTATCAATGCCGCCATTTTTATTTAAAGAACATAATATATGACAGAATTAGAAAAGACAGCAAATGAGGGAACTCTACATTTTAACTATAGGAGTCTTTAAAGTATATGTGCAGGAATTTATTTATACAGATAGAATATTGATATTGGGTGCATTTATAATAAAGAGTATGATGAGTATTTTATTAATTTGCACATGATATGAGTTTTTAGTTTTATATATGTGAGTTTAAATACTTTTAAAAAGGAGAGTTTGCAAATGTTTAGACGACAGATAATAATAGACACAGATCCCGGACTTGATGACGCTGCTGCGCTATTTATTGCATTTGGTTCACCGGTATTAGACATAAAGGCAGTGACCACTGTAGCTGGGAACCAGACACTTCATAAGGTGACGGAAAATGCAAAGAGAATATTAGGTTTTTTGAAGAGTCCCACTAGGTTGGCAGTGGGGGCTAGTAGCCCTTTGATAAGGGATTTGGAAACGGCGCCTGACGTTCATGGGGATACAGGTTTAGGGACAGTGGTCTTTCCTTCCTCATCCATAGAATTAGATGAGAAAAATGCCTATGAGGTAATATATGAGGAGGCAGTGAAGGCGAATGGCGAGTTGGAGATTTTAGCACTAGGTCCTCTCACTAATATTGCCATGACAATGCTCATCTATCCTAAGATAAAGCACATGATAAAACATATCACTCTAATGGGAGGTTCATGCTATATAGGCAATCATACCCCTTCTGCAGAATTCAATATATTTGTGGATCCAGAAGCGGCGAAGATAGTATTTGAATCAGGTATACCTATAACCATGGTAGGTTTAGATGCCACGCATATGGCCTATATAATGCCAGATGAGATAGACCCTATATTTGAGACACAAAATAAGTATATACAGATGTTAAAACATATAATAGAAGATCTTGCCCGTACATCAATTGAGGGAGGATTCAAAGGGGCAATTATGCATGATCCTTTGGCAACGGCATCCCTCATAGATCCAGGTGTAATAGATACTAGGGAATACCACGTAGCTGTAGAGACTAAAGGAGAGTATACTAGGGGAAAGACTGTAGTAGATATATATGATGTGACAGGTAGGAAACCTAATGCACATGTGGCTATGGATGCAGATAGGCATAGATTTATAAAGGTATTGCAAAACAGTACAGACTATTTTGCATGATTTTTGTTCTCGTCAACTTTTAATATATCTTTGAGAGTTGACGAGATTTATTTTTATTTAGTAGTTATGACAATATCTTCTGCATTTCCATCGAAATAAATTTTGATTAATTATCAGATTTGAGCCCTCTTTGGGATAGTTGTTTTCATCAATATAGGAAGTTCTTACTATTGAAATATTAATATTTACACTAGCATGGGTAAAGTTTTTCAGTTTGCCTAAAGATTCAAAAGAAAGTTGAAATAAAACTTTAAAAAGTTGATGAGAAGAAATCTATATTGGTTAGAATGGTATATAGAGATGATAATATAAAAAGTAGTTGGAGGGATTTTTGTGGAGCAAATTTTAATAGGTACTTGTATTCCCGGGGATAGAGCAGAGGAATGGATTCCCCATATGATAGATGCGGGGTATGAGTCTGTATCTATAAATTTTCATATGAGTTTAGGTGATGTGGATCTAGAGGAGTTGGCACCTAGAGTAAAGGACGCACTTGGTGATTCAGGTGTAAAGGTGGGATCCTTAGGCTTTTATTGTAATCCGTTACAATTTAAAGAACATAGAGCTACCTTGGAACATTTTATTGATGTCGCTGAATTATTTGATACCAATATTGTCAGCACTTTTGCCGGTGCGCTTGAGGGAAAGACGGTGGAGGAAGCTATACCATCTTTCAGTGAGGTATTTGGGGATTTGACCAAGAGAGCTGAGGATAAAAATGTAAAGATAGCCATAGAAAATTGTACAATGGGAGGCAATTGGCAGCACCCCACTTGCAATATTGGCTTTAATCCTAGGGCATGGGGAATGATGTTTAATGAAGTTAATTCCGATAATATAGGTCTAGAGTGGGAACCTGCCCATCAGATGGTTCAATTGATCGACCCTATAACACAGCTACGTAAATGGGCACCCAAGATCGTGCATGTGCATGGTAAGGATGCTACTGTGGATAAGGAAGCAGTTCGCCGGCTGGGTGTACTTGGTGCTCATGAGTTTGCCGTGCATAGGATGCCGGGATTTGGCGATACTAATTGGCGAGACATTTTCTCAATACTTCGAAGTGTTGGATATGAGTCGGATGTCTGCGTTGAAGGATATCATGATCCTATCTACTGTGACGAATGGGAGATGACAGCTCAGATTCATGCATTAAATTACTTAAAATGGTGTCGAGGAGGCGACTTTGTCCCCAATCCATGGGATAAGTAGCTTTTGCCGTTTTGAAAACTCAAAAGAAAGTTGAGATAAGACTTAAAAAAGTTGATGAGAAGATATATGTATTGGGTAAAATAGTATGTAGAGGCATAATAGTGGTGTTAGAATGCTAATATTAATTGGGAGGTATAGATATGAAATTAGGTGTTTATACAGTTTTATTGGGAGAACAAAGTTTAGAGGAGGCACTGAAATATCTGTCTGATTTGGGTGTACAGGCAGTGGAAATTGGAACAGGTGGATTTCCTGGTACTGCCCACGCCAATCCGGATGAGCTACTGGAGTCTCCAGATAAGCTAAAGGAGTTTAAGGACCTCATTGCTAAATATGATATGGAGATAAGTGCCCTTAGCTGTCATGGAAATCCTGTTCACCCCCAAGAGGATATAGCGAATAAATTCCATGAAGATTTTGAAAAGACAGTTTTACTTGCAGAAAAACTGGGACTGGATAGGATAAACACATTTTCTGGCTGTCCAGGTGATTCTCCAAGTTCCATGTATCCTAATTGGGTTACATGTCCTTGGCCTGAGGATTTCTTGGAAGTCCTTGACTATCAGTGGAATGATGTACTTATACCCTATTGGGAGGAGGCAGTTGAGTTTGCAAATGAACATGGAGTGAATAGAATAGCCCTTGAGATGCATCCAGGATTCTGCGTATATAATCCAGAGACTCTTCTAAAGCTCAGAGATGCAGTGGGTGATACAATTGGAGCAAACTTTGATCCAAGTCATCTATTCTGGCAAGGTATAGATGCTGTAGCAGCTATACGGGAGCTAGGTCCTGTAATATATCATTTCCATGCCAAAGACACAAAGATAGATGAGATAAATACAAGTGTAAATGGTGTATTAGATACAAAGCACTATAGCGATGAGATAAATCGTTCATGGATATTCAGATCTGTTGGCTATGGACATGACTATCAATTATGGAAGGACATAGTGAGCAATCTACGAATGGTAGGCTATGACGATGTACTAAGCATAGAACACGAAGACAGTCTGATGTCGGTAAATGAAGGTCTTACAAAGGCCATAGCTTTCCTCCAAGAGGTTATGACATTTGAAGATACAGGTGGAATGTGGTGGGCATAAAAGCATAGGGAGGGAATATAGATGTCAAAAATAGGACTACAATTATATTCTATTAAGGAACTTACCCAAGAGGACTTTTTAGGAACTCTAAAAAAGGTAGGAGAGATTGGCTACGATGGTGTGGAGTTTGCCGGATTTTTTGATACTCCTGCTAGTGATTTAAAAAAGGTCTTAGATGATAGTGACCTTGTTCCCTGTGGTAGTCACACAGGTATTGAACTTCTACAAGATAATCTAGATGAGACCATAGAATACAATTTAGAGATAGGTAATCCATATATAATATGCCCATTTTTACCTGAGCATATGCGAGATAGCGCCGGCGCCTACAAGGAGATAGCCCAACTTTTCAATGAAATTGGACAAAGATGTAGCGATAATGGATTACAATTTGGATATCACAACCATGACTTTGAATTTAAAAAATTTGACGGACAATATGGATTAGATATACTCCTATCGAATACAGATCCCAAACTAGTACAGATGGAGCTCGATACTTTCTGGGTAGAATATACTGGCCTCAAGGCAATAGATTTTATGAAAAAGTATCCTGAGCACTTTAAATCTCTCATCCACATAAAGGATATGAAGAGTCTATATGACAAGACAAATACGGAAATTGGCAAAGGTGTAATGGACTTTAAAGAGATAATCGAGGTAGCAAGGGGCTTGGGAATAGAATGGTATATAGTAGAGCAAGAGAGCTTTGATATACCACAACTTGAGAGTATCAAAGAGAGTTTAGAATATTTAAGGACAATTGTATAGTTTATAACTCTTTAGCCTTTGTCCATCTCCAATAGATATCCCCTTCGGAGATGGATGAAGGCTTTTTTAAACTTGATGTTACATTTCTTTAGTATATAATGGTATTGGGAAGAAAATAAGGAATAAATGAGGAGGTAATATATTGATAGTAGGTCTAGACATGGGTGGTACCCACATAGACGCTGTTATTATAGAAGACGGAGAGATTATAAACACAGTCAAGAAACCTACTGATCGAGGCAACTTATTTAAATCCATATGGACAACACTTGAAGAACTTCTAACCGATTACGACAAATCCAATATAGAACGAATCAATTTAAGCACCACAATTTCAACTAATGCTATCGTGGAGGGCAAGACTTCCCCGGTAGGTATGATAATTCAAAGTGGGCCAGGTATTCAAAGCGATTTTTTAGCCTGCGGAGATGAAAATATATTTATCTCTGGCTATGTGGACCACAGAGGTTCAGTAGTTCAAAATTTACAATTAGAAGAGATAGAAAGAGGTATCGAACTATTTAAACAAAGGGGTATAGATTCTTGTGCGGTGGTAACCAAATTCTCAACTAGGAATCCAAGCCATGAAATAGCCATAAGAGAACTTGCAGAAAAACATATCAATCATGTCACTATGGGACACAGTATGTCGGGAAAACTGAACTTTCCCCGTAGAGTATTTACATCATATTTAAATTCAGCCGTATATGATACATTCAATGAGTTTTCAGATAATATTAAAAAGTCTATGAAAAGAGAAGGAGTAGATGCTCCATTATACGTATTAAAGGCAGATGGGGGAACTATGAATCTCTCTACAGCTGAGCAGATGCCAGTGGAGACCATTTTATCTGGTCCGGCTGCGAGTTTTATGGGTCTAAATGCTATGCTTAGGACAGATAAGGATGCACTACTCTTAGACATTGGTGGAACTACAACTGATATATTCTTTTTAGCTGATGGAGTGCCCCTATTTGAACCATTGGGAATAAAGATAGATAAATATAAGACATTGGTCAGGGCCATATACAGCTATTCCATAGGGCTAGGTGGCGATAGTAGTATCTATATAAAAGACGGAAAAATGCAAATAGGCCCAAAGAGGGAAGGAAAGCCCTATGCATTTGGAGGTCCAAGCCCTACCCCTACAGATGCGATGATAGTTTTAGGACTTATGGAGGAAGGAGATAGGGATAGGGCATCTAAGGCCATGGATAAATTAGGCCATGTGCTCAACCTATCGATAAAGGACACCGCAAAGAAAGTCCTTGATACTATGGGAGAAATTATTAAACATGAGGTGGATGAGCTCCTATATGAAATAAATAGCCATCCTGTATATACGGTCAAGGAACTATTATATGGCAAAGAGATAGAGCCACAAGTTATAAATATAATAGGTGGACCTGCTAAGATGTTGCAGCCAACCTTGGAGGAGAAATTCAATCTTCCCTGTTATTATCCTGAGAACTACCATATAGCCAATGCAGTAGGGGCAGCCCTTGCCAAGACTACAACTGAGATAACCATGGTGGCAGATACTGCAAGGGGCATATTGTCGGTTCCTGAACTGGAGGTATACGAAAAAATAAGCAGAAATTATACTCTAGATTTAGCAAGAAAGAGGGCTATGGAGCTCCTAAGAGAGAGCGCAATATCACTAGGTGCCAAGGAAGAGGAGTTAGAACTTGAAGTAGTAGAAGAGAGTGTATTTAATATGGTAAGGGGCTTTTTTACAAGTGGACAAAATATCCGAATAAAAGCCCAAGTGAAGCCAGGACTTATCCAGGAACTTAGGAGTGATAGAGTTGTTTAAAGCAAAAAATGAGTTAGGACTTGTATTCTTTCCTGCATTTGACTGGGCAATTAGTTTGACCCATCCTGAGCGGGAAGAGCGACTTTTATATACCCAGGATCAGTTATTTGAGGAGGGAATAGATGATATAGAGGGTATACATTTTTACAATCCAATCATAGCCGAGGAACAGGATGTGCAGAGGGTACACTTTTGTGTCCCCGATGTGAGGTCAAGGCTGACAGAATCTCATTTTATCTCAGTGGGAGGAGCTATAAGGGCCTCTCAGGCTTTTATGGAGGGAGATGTTGATAAGGCATTTGCCTTGGTTAGACCGCCCGGTCATCATGCCCATAGGGTGGTCTATGGAGATAGAGGTTTTTGCATAGTAAATGTAGAGGCGGCGATGATTGAAAGGATGAGGAGGGAATATGGAGATCTCCGCGTGGCCATTGTGGATACTGATTGTCATCATGGCGATGGGACGCAAGATATCTATTGGAATGACAAGGACACGCTTTTTATATCTTTTCATCAAGACGGGAGGACTCTATATCCAGGGACAGGCTCTATATATGAATTTGGAGGTCCGAGTGCCTATGGCTATAATATAAATATTCCTCTACCGCCGGGAACAGGTGATGAAGGATTCCTATATGTGCTTGACAATGTGGTATTGCCCATATTGGATGAATACAAGCCAGATATAATAATAAACTCTGCAGGACAGGATAATCACTACACTGACCCAATTACAAACATGAATTTTACCGCCCAAGGATACGCAGAATTAAACCATAGATTAGACCCAGATATTGCAGTTTTGGAAGGGGGATATTCCATAGAAGGTGCTCTACCCTATATAAATTTAGGTATAATACTTGCTATGGCAGGCCTTGACTATTCCCACGTTATGGAGCCCGATTATGACGAAAGTAAGCTAAGGCAGTCAAGACGAATTAGTAAAAATATAGAGGAAATATCAGAGGCTGTATACAATCGGTGGAGAAATCGAAATGAGCTTAGACAGCGCGATCTAAAGGATGCAGAAATTGTAGAGAGAGATAGACAGATATTCTACGATACTGATAGAATTCTAGAAGATCAGACCCAGAATTTTAAAGTCTGTAAAAACTGCTCTGGATTAAATACTATAAGGTCCCAAAGCAGTACAGGCTACAATATATTTGCCATAACTATTCCAAGGGATGCTTGCTCTAAATGTATAGATGACGGGTATAGGCTATTTAGAAATACCCCATCTAGTAACTACTCCAATATATATATTCAGGACAGGGTAAACGACGAGTTTGAGGTGAGATGATATTATGAAAAATCAAACTGAGAACAAAACTCCTAATTTAGGTCAGTTGGAACTGGAGATTGAAGAAAGATTACAACAGATACTATATAGAGATGAAGAGGTGGAGATTTCCATACCAGCTGACCTAAATCTTGGTGGGTATTTTGATAATTGTGCACTGATTATAACAGATAGGCGAATCATATCCTTTGATCCCAGCCATATGGATGGTGTATTTAAAGTTCTCATAGAAGAAGTTGAAGCAGTATCAATTAGACGCATGTATGGAAATGGGATATTTGAAGTAACCATTCAAGGTGAAAAAATAGAATTGAACCGATATACACAGACTCTCTCAGCTCCCTTCAAAGATGCATGTGACTATATGATGGGAAAGTTACAGGGTGCAGAGGACATACATTTTCATACAGAGTCTGAAAAGCCTAATCGCTGCCCAAAATGCGGTAGGGTATTGCCAAGGCGAACTGGTGTATGTCCCAATTGTGTAGATAAAAAAGGTGTACTCATACGGCTAATGGGATATGTCAAACCATATTTAGGTATAACCATTGCAGGAATAATATGCTCAATAGCTGTTGCTATAATAAACTTAGTGCCACCGTATCTTACTAAGACATTAGTGGATGAAGTGGTATATACAAAGGATCTACAATTTTTAAAAAACATAATATTATGGCTCTTTGCTGTATATGTAGCCCAGGCTACATTTGGTGGTTTGAGGATATATCTTCTGCGATATCTCTCTAGTCATATAGTATTTGATATCAGGCAAGAGGCATTCAAGAAGGCCCAGTATCTCACGGTGGCCTATTATGATAAACGTAGTACAGGTTCAATCATGTCTAGGATCAATAGTGATACTCGGCAGCTCCAGGGTTTTATAATACAGGCAACCCAAGAGATGTTAGTACAAATTATCACACTTATAGGTATCGCTGTAATAATGTTTTCTATGCACTGGCAACTTGCTGCATTGACACTATGTCCTGTTCCTATAATAATATTTATATCGAGGAAATTTGCGCATAAGATCCATCCAATCTACCATAGGGTATGGCGCCGGCGCTCTAAGATGAATGAGGTGTTGAGCGAATCTGTTCCAGGTGTCAGGGTTATAAAGGCGTTTACCGGTGAGGATAGAGCCATCGATGAATATAAAGCCCGTGGAGAGGATCTTTTGAATGAGCAGCTTAGGGTAGCACGTATGAATAGTAAGTTTAACCCTGCTGTTAGCTTTTTAGTTGCTATGGGTGGATTGTTGATATGGGGACTAGGAGGCTATTGGGTGATCACCCAGACAGGTAACCTCACACTAGGTACATTAGTTGCATTTATAGGGTATATGGCTCAATTTTATGGGCCAGTTGCCTTTCTTGCCAGGATGAATGACGCAGTTCAGCAGGCAGCAACATCTGCAGAGAGGGTATTTGAAATAATAGATGCAGTACCCGAATCAAATATAGACGATGGAATAATATTAGAAGATGTAGAGGGCGAGCTGGAATTTCAGAATGTGAGTTTTTATTATGATAAGGGGCAGAATGTATTAAAGGATATAAACCTCAATATAAAACCAGGAGAGACAATTGGACTCGTGGGAGAGACCGGATCTGGTAAGTCTACAATTGCCAATCTATTGATAGGGTATTATACCCCCACAGAAGGCAAGATATTGTTAGATGGCATCGATATAGCAGATATAAATATAAGGTCATTGCGTGAGCATATGGGAATAGTGCTACAAGAGCCATTTTTGTTTAGAGATACCATAGAGAATAATATAGCCTATGGTAAACCCAGTGTCTCTGTGGAAGAGGTTATAGAGGCTGCTAAGGTTGCAAATGCTCATAACTTTATAACTAGATTTCCAGATGGCTATGACACCCATCTAGGGGAGAGGGGAATAGGCCTTTCAGGTGGAGAGAGACAGCGCATATCCATTGCCCGCGCCGTAATAAAGGATCCGGAGATATTTATATTAGATGAGGCGACATCGGCAGTGGATACCCAGACAGAAAAACTCATACAAGAGGCAATCAATAGATTGATAGAGAATAGAACCACTGTGATCATTGCCCATCGTCTATCTACGCTGAGCAAAGCAGACAGAATTGTCGTATTAGATGATGGTCGTATAGTGGAGATAGGTACTCACGATGAGCTCATGGAAAAGCGTGGTAAGTTCTATCACATGATCAAAATGCAGGCCGACATGGGTACAGATATATTAAAAGTTGGGTAGGTGGTGACATGGACTACGTCAATAATGAATGTATTGTGGGTGATGGCTCGGCAGGTGGTGATGTAATGACGGAGATGAATTTTCTAGATGGACAGAATATATATATACGCCCATATGGGAAAGATAATCTGGGGCTCTACCGCCAGAGATGTTGTAGTTGTGGTGGAAAGAGAATAGGCAAAAAGATAGGTCTAAAGAGACTTTTCCCCATGACAAAGCCCTTTTCATATATTCAAATAGTAGACGAAGCTAATAAAGAGATAGGTATACTAAAGGATACGAGCAGTGTGGACTATAAGTCTCAAATGTATATAAGAGAGTATTTAGATGAGTTTTATTTCATTCCAAAGATACAAGAGATCCACGATATACAGGAGGAATACAGGATATCAAGGTGGGATGTGACCACAGATAAGGGACGCTGCGCCTTTGAAGTACTCAGTAGGACTACTGATATTCATGTATTAGAAGAGGGAAAGGTAATTGTAAGAGATGCAGACAATAATCGCTACGAAATCCCAGACTATAGAAAGCTTCCTAGGAGAAGCCGTAGACTATTAGAAAATGAAATATAGTGTAATATAGTTTTCCGTTGTATAGAACCCATATATGATGCTATAATTAACTGTAGTAATTGATTATTTTATCCTATAGTTTTAGCCTTATAAGGTTAGAATTATAGGATTTGCTTTAATATTAGGCTCTAAAGAGCATTTTTAAGGAGAAAAATATGTATAAGATGATCATAGAACAAATAGCAGAAAATTGTTTTTCAAATGCGGTATTTCGCAGGGGTTCAAATTACTATAAGGCGGGACATGTGGAGGATATGATTGTGGATGAGGATCAAGGATATGCCCATGCTTTAGTTTTAGGCAGTCACGCATATGATGTAGATATACATTTTAAATCGAATGGAGAGATCTCTAATGTATATTGTGACTGTCCTGCGTATGCTAAGTATCCAGGATACTGTAAACATATAATTGCTGTTTTATTAAAGCTTGAGAACATGTACGGTAAATACCTTGGTAGACCAGTTATGGACGCCCCTTTTGTCAATGGCCGAGATAGATTCAAGGTTGATAAAGCTCAGAAGAACCAAAAGATGGCAAGGTCATTGATGTCATTTTTTGAGAATAGATCTGTCCCAGTTTCAAAACAACCCTTAAATATAGAAGTTACTCTAGAGATCTTGTCAGATTACAGAGGAGGTAGTAGAGGGATAATACCAGCGCTTTCACTTCGCATGGGTGTAGATAGACTCTATGTGGTTAGGGATATGAAGAAGATGTTGTATTCGCTAAAGAGAGGTGAATCCATAGAGTATGGTAAGAACTTCACGTTTAATCCTACTATTCAATACTTTAAAGAAGATGATAGGCCCTTGATTGAATTTTTATATGGACTATATGACGTGGATAGTCTATATCCTGGCGACTCTATATTTAATGGGAAATATATATACCTATCTGATACATCTTTAGAAAAGTTCTTCAAAATTTGGAAGGATAGTCCCCTATATATAAATATAGAAGACGGAGACGGTGGTCCAATAGAGATTATAGAGAATAATATTTCTGCAAATTTTCGGGTAAGACAAAAAGATTCTCATTTACTCTTAGACATAGATGTACCTCTTGAGATAGTGTTTTTAACTAGCAATGGAAGATATGTATATATGGATGGAGCTATATACAATCTACCTGAGACTCAGCGGGAGAATCTACTACCTTTTTATAAGGCGGTACAGTATACAGGAAATAAAACTTTAAAGTTCCCCAAGGAAGAGGGTGATAGATTTGCCTCATTTGTGCTTCCACAAATAAAGAAGGCTGGAATATTGGAGATAGATAGTAGTGTAGAGGAGATGTTTTATCAAAGGCCACTTGAGGCAAGCATATATATCGATAAGATGGATAATAGCATAACCATATCACTCAAATTCATATACGGTGATTATGAGATAGATCCATTTGCCAAAGCTAACAGTATAGATGATGAGAATATATTGATACGCGACCGAGAAAAAGAGGGGGAGATACTGGATATAATTGAGCGTTCGGCCTTTAAAGTGAATAAAGATAATGTATATCTAGATGATGACGATAGGATATATGATTTTATAACTCAATATATACCAAAACTTCAACAGCTATGTACGGTCTATTATTCAGAGTCATTCAGGCAAATGAGGATATATGATTCCTCCTATTATAATAGCTCCATTTCATTCGATGAAGAGCTGGATCTATTGGAGTTCAATTTTTCAATAGATGGTATAGATAGGGAGAGTCTGCCCAAAGTGTTTGAATCATTGAGGGAGAAAAAGAAGTACTATCGTCTACCCAATGGTTCGTATATTCCCCTTGATTCTGACGAGCTTGAGGATATGTGGAAGATGATTGAATACTTAGATTTAGATGAAGAAGATCTAAGTGAACAGGTAATAAAACTCCCTAAATATAGGGCCTTATATCTTGATGATAAACTTAAAGATGTGGAGAATATTTATGTGGAACGCAACCTTGCGTTCAAGGAGCTTGTTCAAAATATAAAGGAATCTAGGGATATAGATTATACTCTACCTAAGGGTTTGGAAGATGTGCTTAGAGGCTATCAGGTTACAGGTTTTAAATGGTTAAAGGCCCTCTCTTCTTACGGATTAGGTGGAATATTGGCAGATGATATGGGACTTGGAAAGACACTGCAGACTATTGCTTTTATAGAATCGGAAAGAGAGAATATAGCTCTTCCTTCATTTATCATATGTCCAACTTCCCTCATATATAATTGGGAGAGTGAGGTGGAGAAGTTTATCCCGTCTCTTAAAACATTGGTTATATCAGGTTCTAAAGATGAGAGACGAGAACTCATAGAGCATATAGCCGACGTGGATATTGTCATAACCTCATACCCTCTTATACGTAGGGATATAGATAGCTATGAGGATAAAGAGTTTGGATATTGTATATTGGATGAAGCCCAGAATATAAAGAATCCCAGTTCCGTAACTGCAAAGTCAGTAAAAAAAGTAAAGGCAAAGGGCTACTTTGCCCTTACAGGAACCCCCATTGAGAACAATTTGACAGAGCTTTGGTCTATATTTGACTTTATAATGCCAGGTTATTTACTGTCGCATGGGAAGTTTGTGAAGAGATTTGAAAAACCTATAATTCAGGATAGGGATCAATGTGTATTGGAGGAACTCAATAGGTATATAAGGCCATTTATATTAAGGCGGCTCAAGACGGATGTGCTAAAGGAATTGCCTCCTAAGATTGAAAATATTCGTACTGTGGAACTTACCCATAGTCAAAAGAAAGTATACCTGGCCTATTTGCAAAATATAAGGGGCGAACTAGCAGAGGATATACGGCAAAATGGTATTAAAAAAAGTCAGATACAGATATTGGCAGGTCTTACAAGGCTGAGGCAGATATGCTGTCATCCATCATTATTTATAGAAAATTATAATGGGGACAGTGGCAAGATAAAAGCCCTCTTAGAGATATTAGGGGAACTAAAAGAGGGAGGTCATAGGGTGCTTTTGTTTTCGCAGTTTACGGGTGCATTGGGTCTTATAAAAGAGGAGCTTGATAGGGAAGGTATATCATACTTCTATCTAGATGGGAGTACAAAGGCTGAGGATAGGAGAGATATGGTAAAGGCCTTCAACCAGGGGTTTCGAGATATATTCTTGATATCTTTAAAGGCAGGAGGAACGGGATTTAATCTCACCGGCGCGGATGCAGTAATTCACTTTGATCCATGGTGGAATCCTGCAGTTGAAGCGCAGGCAACGGATAGGGCCTATCGCATAGGTCAACAAAATACAGTGCATGTGATAAAGCTAATTGCAAAGGGCACTGTGGAAGAGAAGATACACGAGATCCAGCAGAACAAAAGAGAACTCATAGATAAGGTTTTAGAGCCAGGTACAACATTTATATCTAAGATGACGGAGGAGGACATAATGGAGCTCTTTATGTAAAGCTAAAATAGTAAATATAGTTAGAGTTGGTCAATTGGAGATCTATTTATGCAAATAAAGTCCCTCTAGTGTCCACTAGAGGGACTTTATTATATATTAAGAGAAGGAATTTTAATTTGCTTTTTAAACTTATAATTTAGTCCTTGTAAGGACTATTTCTTCTTGTAAACTCATTATTTTTTGTAGACATATTAGTTTTCCTTATAAACGCATTAGCTTTTCTTATAAATGTGTTACTTTTATTTAAGCGCATTACTTTTGCCCGTAATAGGCGTTTGGCCCATGTTTTCTGAGGAAATGTTTATCCAGCAGTTTTTGAGCCATTTCATCCATATTCAAGGTCTTTGGCAAAACTTCAGTGTGCCAAGCCATCATTGCAACTTCTTCTAGGACTACTGAATTGTGTACAGCTTCAAAAGGGTCCTTCCCCCATGTAAAGGGGCCGTGAGAATTTACAAGTACTGCAGGTATATAGTCGGGGTTTATATCTTTGAAGCGCTCCACAATGACCTTCCCTGTTTGAAGTTCATAGTCATTTGCAATCTCATCTGAGGTCATATTACGAGTACAGGGAATCTCCCCATAGAAATAATCTCCATGTGTTGTGCCATATGCAGGAATTCCTCGGCCAGCTTGTGCCCAGATGGTAGCCCAACGTGAATGTGTGTGTACCACACCGCCTATATTTTCAAAATTTCTATATAGCTCAATATGAGTAGGTGTATCAGAGGAAGGATTTAAATCCCCTTCAACCTTATTACCATCTAGATCTAATACCACCATATCGCTAGGTGTCATCGTATCGTAGGGAACACCGGATGGCTTTATCACAATGAGGCCCCTGTCTCTGTCAATACCAGAGACATTGCCCCATGTAAATACAACTAGATCATTTTTAGGAAGGAGCATATTAGCTTCATAGACTTTTTGTTTTAAATCTTTAAGCATTTATATCATCACCTTCACACATTATATATCTTTTAAACGCCATGCAATGTCATTCCAAAGAAGTTCTTTTTTGAGCTCATCTATATCAGTGTCTGCATGGATGTGTATAAATTCAATACCCAATATTTCGGCAAAATCCCGCATCTCATCAGCTGTAACAGCATAGGTCAAAACAGAGTGATGAGCTCCACCAGCTAATATCCATGCCTCGGCTGACGTGGAAAGGTCTGGTAGGGGCTTCCATAGAACTCTTGCAACTGGAAGGTTAGGCATATCATTTTCGGGTATTACACATTCAATGTCATTGACTATCATACGGAATCTGCCACCGAGATCGATCAAAGTGACTACAATGCCCGAACCTTTAGTTCCATTGAAAATGAGTCTAGCAGGATCGTCTTTATCACCAATTGAAAGGGGATGTACTTCAATGCGAGGTTTTTCATCTGCTACAGAGGGACAGACCTCAAGCATATGGGCTCCCATTATCATTTCATTTCCTGGTTCAAAGCTGTATGTGTAGTCCTCCATAAATGTAGTACCTTCTGGTCTACCCTGTGCCATGAGTTTTATTATTCTTGTCATAGCTGCTGTCTTCCAATCGCCTTCTGCTCCGAAGCCATAACCATCTTTCATGAGATCTTGAGCAGCCAGTCCAGGTAGTTGTTCCATTCCATAGAGATCTTCGAAGTTTGTGGTAAATGCGCCAAAATTGCCTTCCTCTAACATACTTCGCAGGGCTACTTCTATTTTGGCTTGGTAGCGGACTGCATCAGTGTCTTCAGTTGCTATCTCGTAATCTTTAGCATAACTGTCCATCTGGGCATCAATTTGTTCGTCGGTAACCTCATCCATTCTAGAAACTAGATCGCCAATTGCCCAATGGTTTACAGACCAGCCGAATTTGATTTCAGCTTCTACCTTGTCACCTTCTGTTACTGCCACATTACGCATATTATCAGATAGGCGTAATACCTTAAGTTTTTTACTCTCGCATGCACCAATGGCAGAGCGCATCCAGCTACCTATCTTTTTTACTACAGTTTCATCTGACCAGTGGCCAACTACCACTTTACGTGGAATATTCATCCTCGTACCTATAAAGCCATGCTCTCTATCACCGTGGGCCGATTGGTGGAGATTCATATAGTCCATATCGATTTTATCCCAGGGGATAGATTTGTTGTATTGGGTATTTATATGGAGATAAGGTTTTTGCAGTAGTGAGAGCCCCCTTATCCACATCTTAGATGGTGAAAAAGTATGCATCCAAGTTATGATACCTGTACAATCAGGATCATTGTTTGCATCCATTATTATCTTTTTTATCTCTTCGGAATTTCTTACAACTGGTTTACATATTACCTTACCAGGAATATTAGGATTGTTGTCAAAGGCATCTGCTATTTTTTTTGCATTTACTGCTACTTGCTCTAGTGTCTCTGGCCCATATAGATCTTGACTGCCTGGGATAAACCAAAATTCATATTTTTTGAGATTTGACATTTTAACATTCCTCCATTCACCTATTAAACTGATTTTTTTATATCTTTAAGTCTTTTCATTACATCATTTGCACCACGACCAAAATAGTCATGTAAAATTTTATACTCGGCAAAGAGTTTGTCATATATCTTTACATTTTCAGGTATAGGCTCATATACGGTATCCCTTACTTTACCCATCACCTTTGTTGCCTCAAATACTGAATCATAGCCTCCCTTTTCTTTGCCTGCAGCTACTGAAGCGAATATAGCTGAGCCCAGAGCAGGGCCTTGTGTAGTTCCAGCTATCTTTATTGGCATATCTATTACATCTGCATATATCTGCATTGTCATAGGATCCTTTTGCGATATTCCACCTGAGGCATAAAACTCATTTACTGGTACACCATTTTCACGGAAGGACTCAATTATCATCCTGGTACCGTATGCAGTTGCCTCTATAAGTGCCCGATACATCTCTTCTGGTCTTGTCTGTAATGTCATGCCCAGCATCATGCCGGTTAGGTCCACATCTACAAGTACAGAGCGGTTTCCATTCCACCAATCAAGGGCTAATAATCCACTCTCACCTGGTTTTTGCTTTTCTGCTTTTTCACGGAGATAGGTATATATATTCTTGCCTTGCTTTTTTGCATCCTCATAGTAGGAAGCAGGTAGACAATTGTCTATGAACCAAGCGAAATGGTCGCCTACACATGATTGACCAGCTTCATAGCCAAAGTAGCCCGGTAATACTCCATCTTCCACCACACCACATATACCGGGAACGGCAATCTCTTCAGTTCCCATCAATATATGGCAGGTAGATGTACCCATTATTGCAAGCATCTTACCAGGACTGTCTATGCCTACAGCTGGTACACATACATGGGCATCAACATTACCTACGGCAACTGCTGTGCCAGGTTTTAAACCTGTAAGTTCGGCTGCCTTTTCGTTTATTTCCCCTGCTTTGCTTCCGAGGGGGAGTATATCTCGTGAAAGTTTTTCATCGACTACATTTTCAAGCCGTGGGTCAAGCGCCTTAAAGAAATCATTGGAAGGATAACCGGCCCTCTTATTCCAAATGGCTTTATAGCCTGCAGTACATGAATTTCTTGTCTCTTTACCAGTGAGTTGCCATATGATCCAATCGGCTGCCTCCACAAATCTGTCGGCCTCTTTATAGACCTCAGGTGCCTCATCTAGCACTTCCCAAATCTTAGGAAATACCCACTCGGAAGAGATCTTTCCTCCGTAATTAGAAAGCCAGCTCTCACCCCTGTTACTTGCAATTTCATTTAGGGCATTGGCCTTGTCCTGAGCAGCATGATGTTTCCATAGCTTTACATAGGCATGAGGATTATCAGCATATTCAGGTAGAAAACAAAGTGGTGTGCCATCAGATTTAACAGGTAGTAGGGTACAAGCAGTGAAATCTGTACCTACCCCTATTACATCGGCAGGATCTATATCTGCCTCCTTTAAGACGGCAGGTATGGTATTTGCCAGCACATCAATATAGTCTTGGGGATGTTGAAGTGCCCAATCATGCCCAAGTTCTTTGCCAGAAGGTAGCTTTTCGTCCATAACCGCATGAGGATACTCATATACAGCAGAGGCTACCTCTTTGCCTGTATTGACATTGACAAGTACCGCCCTTCCAGACAGTGTTCCAAAGTCAATACCTATTGTATATTTGATCATATATAAAACCTCCATTTCGGCGTATATTGTACGTACAACTCTACATCTATATTACACTAAAAGAGGAAAATAATCAAGAAATATAGAGGCTTATTGATACGTTTATATATGAACTGCAATTCTCGACATGTATGTGATGTTATA
>CALKWW010000003.1 GCA_938003945.1 uncultured Bacillota bacterium
CTTATGAGAAAGTTAATGGAGAATGGCGAAAAGCTTTTGATGTCATATCTGGTGTGGTTGGTCGTAATGGTGTGAATAAGCAAAAAGAGGGGGATGGCAAAGCTCCAACAGGTATTTTTACGTTTGGTACTGCTTTTGGTACGGTTGAAAAGCCGTCTGGTGTGAAAATGCCTTATAGACGCACCACAGACAATGACTATTGGATAGATGATGTGAATTCTCCTGATTATAATAAGTGGGTTACCTATGAAGGAGATCCAAAGCAGAAATGGAATTCATTTGAACGCCTCAAGATTTCTGGATATAAGTATGCTGTTGTTATCAACTATAATACTTCAAATATAGAATTAGGCAAAGGTAGTGCCATATTCATGCATGTGTGGAGCAGTTCGTCAAAAGGAACATCAGGATGTACAGCTATGGCTGAGGCAAATATGTTAAAAATTTTAAAATGGCTGGATCCCGGGAAAAAGCCAATAATAATTCAAGGGACACAATCTTGGATTGAGTCATTAGCTAATTGAGGTAAATGAAAACCAGGTAATGGCATTTTATGGCTATTATCTGGTTTGTCTTATATTATGTTGTCCAAAAGACAACCCAAGGAGATGTTTTCCGGATCCCAGTGTCTATGCTTGAAATTGGATACTCTATATGGTCTGTTAAAGGAATCTATTAGCTCAAAAAATATATGATCTAGCCAGGGAGGCGTCCATGCCCCGGAACGAGCAATGTGTATGACGGATATTTCAGGCCTATTACCTATATCATCTGCAGTCAAATATCTTATATCGAATGTATTGTTTATCTCTTCAAACTCATGTATATCCTCATATGACAGAGGACTTAAAAATATATGTGCAGTGTCAATTATGGAATCATCTAAGAGCTTGCCTAGCCAATTGGCACAGTTTACCTCAAATTTTAGAGAGGAAAGTCCTCCATATCCTAAGTCCGTATGAGAGTCGAATGAATAGACGTTTTGACATTGATAGCGCTTTGCTATATAGTAGCTTAGCTTATGTGAATCTGAAACATATAATTTTGCATCGTCTCTTATTTCAAAGTTGTCTTTCAATGTGATCATAAATGTGTCCAAAAGGTCAGTGTCTACAGTGGTGCTTGATTCAATATCTATCCCGGCTGTTTTCGATTCTAAATATCTCTGGTACCAGATAGAAACTATATTCCTTTCATTTTCAAGAAAAGATCCACACCATTCTCGCTTTAAAGGTATAAAATAATCCCAGTCAATGCTTAGAATATTAGCCATAGAAAGGCCCCCTTCATGTAAATTATACAACTACTTATAGGCGATTACAAGCCTGGGGGCATGTTTTAGGTGAATTTCCAGGTTTTAAAAATGACATGATATAACAATTGAGTCTGAGGGTATAGATATTGTAGAGCTTGAAGTTGAATACTAAAAATATTAATTTAAGGAATTAAATAGACAACTAGAGAGGATGATGAGCTATGGAATTAGAACTTACGACGCCGGCGCTACTCTTTACTGCAATTTCCCTTTTAATATCTGCGTATACCAGCAGGTTTTTGACCCTTGCTAACTTGCTACGGCAGTTAGATGCTGTATATAGGGAGAAACAGAGCAAGAGGGTGTTAGAGCAGATGAGGAATTTAAGTAGAAGGATACAACTTATAAGATGGATGCAGATAATGGGTGTATTGAGTTTTATACTATGCGTACTCTCTATGTTTCTGCTCTTTATGAATCATCAGCTAGGTGGGCAAATAAGCTTTGGTATAAGCTTGCTCTCACTTATGATATCACTGCTCATACTAATATATGAGGTACAGATATCAGTAGATGCAATAGCATATCAGCTGCATGACTATGAGGATGAAAAAGTGAAACTATAGCCTTTTGGGACAACAGAAAGTTTTATTGTGAGCTGTTTTATGGTAATATATTGTGTGACAAAGATATTAGACTCAGTACAGAGGGGGATAGGTATATATGATATATAGTTCATTGGGTAAGACTGGAATAGAGGTATCTAGGGTAGGATTTGGTGGCATTCCCATACAGCAACTAGAACAAGATAAGGTAGATGAAATAATTGATAAATGCCTAGAAGTGGGTATAAACTTCTTTGATACAGCACGTGGTTATACAGTTAGTGAGGAACTACTTGGCAACTCTCTCTATGGGAAGAGAAGTGGTATATATATAGCCACTAAATCTGGCGTTCGGGATAGGGATTCAATGCTTAGAGATGTTGAAATATCTTTAAAAAATTTAAGGACAGACTATATAGATCTCTATCAACTGCATAATGTAGGATCCTTGGAAGAGCTAGAGAGGACGTTAAAAGACGATGGAGCCTATGCTGCACTGAGACAAATGAAAGATGAAGGTATAGTAAAGCATATAGGAATTACCAGTCACAAAGAGGAGATAATTGAACAGGCCTTAGAGACAGATCTCTTTGAAACAATTCAATTTCCTTTAAATATTGTAGAGCGGCAAGGTGAGCGGCTCTTTGAAATGGCCCATGAGAAGGGTATTGGCACAATAGCTATGAAACCTATGGCAGGCGGCGCCCTTAGAGATGGCAGAGGAGCTCTTAAGTTCATATTAGACAATCCTCACTTAACCGTTGCCATACCAGGTATGGATAGCGTTAATCAGGTTATAGAAAACAGCCAGGCTGCCGATGGAATTTCACTTACTGAAGAGGAAAGAGAAGCCCTAATAGAAGAGGCAAAAAAGCTTGGGCAGACATTTTGTAGAAGATGTGGTTATTGTCTACCATGCCCAGAAGGAATAAATATTCCGGTGATGTTTCTCATGGAGGGATATTATACACGCTATGATCTCAAAGACTGGGCAAGACAGAGATATGAAACTCAGGAGAAAAACGCAAGTGACTGCATAAAATGTGGAACCTGTGAACCAAAATGTCCATACGAATTGCCTATAAGGGATATGTTGGATAAGGTAGAACGCATATTTGGCTAGACACAGGACTATTATATTTATAAAAGTTTCTCAAATTTGATTTCCATCAAAGCTTTTATATATGGATGTGACTATACTAAGATCATAGAAAATGTTCATACTAAGAATGTAAACAAATAAAAGCTTTGAAGGAGGAAATATTGTGAACACAAAAACGTATCAGTTAGAGACATTGACATGTCCAAGTTGTGTAGCGCGAATAGAAAAGGTTGTAGGTAAGGTAGAGGGAGTTTCAGAGGTAGAGGTTCTCTTTAATTCCAGTAGAGTAAAAGTAGAATATAATGGGGAAGTAGTAGACAATAAGAGAATAGAAGATACAATCGAAGACTTAGGATATAAAATATTAGGTGGAAAATGATATGATCTTAAGGGGAAATCAATATGGCTAAAATAAGTAAAGGTCAGAGGTTGATTTTATCATTAGTTTTAATTGTCCTATCTTTTTCATCTAAATACTTTAACGCACCTATGATCGTAGCAAATTCTCTTATGATTGCTGCTGCTATAGTGGCTGGCTACCCAATAGCTGTAAATGCAGTGAGAGGGTTGAGATTCCGCATAATAGGAATCGATACCCTCGTAACACTTGCAGTTGTGGGAGCTCTCTTTATAGGGGAATATTGGGAAGCTGCTGCTGTCACATTTCTCTTTATGCTGGGGGACTATCTAGAGGCTAAGACGCTTGAAAAGACCAGATCATCTATAAAGATGCTCTTAGACCTTGCTCCAGATACCGCCAAGGTTGTACGAGATGATAAGGAAATAGAAGTAGGGGCTGGAGAGGTAGTTAAAGGAGACATAGTCATAGTTAGACCAGGAGAGAAGATAGCCGTAGATGGAGAGGTAATCGAAGGGGCTGCCTATGTGAATCAATCAGCTATAACAGGTGAGTCTATCCCTGTTCACAAGGGAATATCTGATCAGGTGTTTTCCGGAGCGGTTATCGAATCCGGATATATAAAGCTAAGGGCAGATAGGGTAGGAGAAGATACAACGTTTGCAAGGATCTTGCAGCTGGTGGAAGAGGCACAGGACAAAAAGGCAAAGACCCAAAAGTTCTTAGAAGAGTTTTCTAAGTACTATACTCCTGCTATAATAGTGCTCACCTTATTTATATATCTGATAACTAGAGATGTTACACTGGCTCTCACCCTACTTGTAATTGCCTGTCCTGGTGCACTTGTCATATCGGCTCCTGTGTCCATTGTGGCAGGTATAGGAAATGGGGCAAAGAATGGAGTTTTAATAAAGGGTGGAGAGATAATAGAGCGTTTAGGTAGAGCTAGTGTTGTTGCCTTTGACAAGACAGGTACTCTCACAGTGGGAAGACCCCAGGTTACCAAGATAAAAGGCGTTAGTGTTTCAGAAGATGAGCTGGTGATGCTAGCTGCTAGGGCGGAGGCCTATTCAGAGCACCCTCTAGGGCAGGCCATTATAGAAGAGGCTAAACTACGCTTTGATGCTCCAATGATACCGCCAGAGGAGTCTGAAATAATAGTGGGTCAAGGCCTAAATGTGACAATGGATGGCAAAGTTTTGCTCGTTGGAAATAGGAGGCTTATAGAGGAAAATGGGGTGATTCTAACTAGTGAGATAGAGTAGTATATTAAGCAGCAAGAGTCAGAAGGGCAGACAGCAGTAATAGTATCAGACCTACAAGAAATACTAGGTGTTATATCCATTGCAGATGTACTGAGAGACGATGCGAAAGAAACGGTAGCTAATTTAAAGAAGTTAGGTGTAGGCAAGGTGGTAATGCTGACAGGGGACAATAGCAGGACAGCTGCCGCCATAGCCAAACAGGTAGGCATAGACGAATTTTATGGAGAATTGCTGCCAGAAGATAAGGTGTCTA
>CALKWW010000004.1 GCA_938003945.1 uncultured Bacillota bacterium
TCTAACTCTCCACTCATCTTCAATAAAAACTCCAAATCTATATTGCCCTCCGAAAAAGTTTTAGCCTCTTTGTCTAATCTCCCCCACATATATTCAATATGCTCAGTCATATATTTCAGACCTTCCCTATCCATAGAAGTTAGTAATTCTTTTTTGGCCCTCTTTTCCTTAAACATCTCATAGTCAGCTAGGTTCGCCGTCTGCTCCAACTCCTCCCAACCTTGTCCCCTTGCATATCCTACACTTACACTCATATGCATATTCTCATCAATGTTTATCCTAGCCACCTTTGCCCTGATCCTATCTATTACCTGCTCAGGCAAGACATCGCCTCCTAAGTCGGGAATAATTATGAGAAATTCATCTCCTCCATATCTTATGGCAATATCGGTTTGACGGATAGAACTACGTATTGCTTGGGCCACTTTCTGTAGAGCAAAATCTCCACCCTTGTGTCCTATCTCATCATTTACATCTTTGAGATTGTCCACATCTACCAATATGATAATATATTGCTCATAATCAAATACCTCCAGTTCACCACTCTTTACATGTTCCCAGAAGTTCCTATTATATAGTTCTGTGAGACAATCTGTATAAGCTAGATATCTATAGCGCTCTATTCCAATGTCCTTATATATTATGTTAGCTAGACCATATGTAGCATCTCCTATCGTCATTACATCGATAAATACGCCATACCCTTTCCAATCTACAATACATGGTTCGAGCTCTTCTAAATTTGTGGTAATTCCCATCTCTTTAAATATTTCTATGTATATCTCTTCCTTTTTAGTATTGGTATACACTACATCCCCTCGCATATTCCATATGAGAATAACACCATGTCGCAATCTTCCCATCATCTCCATAGGAAATTCCCCCTTGAATAGTGTATGGAACACTATTCTTATACATTTTTGAGTTTTAAAACACCAGTACTTTTTATCATTTATATTTAATATACCATATTTCCCCTCTATCAATCACTTTTCTTCGAATAAGGCAAAGATATAGTAGCTATTTTAAAAATACTAGTTGTACTACTCTATTGTATAGGAGTTGTTACAAAAATATGCATTCTAATAGACATATGCAACAATTATAGTCTTTTTAAGAGAAAGTAAACCGCTAGACGTAATTCCCTAAAAAGTTTTAAATAAAAACATGCCTATATATGATACCGTATTGGCCCCGTTATTATAGGGGATATTACAGGTTTGAACTAAAGACATTACATCTATACCATATCCTTCAATTGAAGGATATGCCCTGTTTGGAAAGGGACAAGGCTCACAATCCATGTATACACATCTAGAACATATAGTACATGCGCCGGCGCCCATTGGCAGCATGTCCATATATACATATTTGTCCCTCAATACACTGTATATATTATTCATCATTGCAAAGTGTTCAATTCTTGCCCTATCCATACCATCTACATCAAATGAATCCTCTAGCTTCGATACTGTCTGAATCACCAATCCTTTTTCATACTCTAATACTCTTTTCTCTAATTCTTCTAGTTCACCTATTGCAGGAGGACACATCCAATTAGTATTGTATTTGCCACAATAGTTCTTTTCACATAGCTCTCTGACTTCCTCTGAAAATATAATATCTTTCACATCGACTATGGCTGTATGCACTGCTCCATATTCAAGAGCTATACCTATTAAATCATCATATATCATAGCAATACCTCTCTTTTTAACTGAAATAAATCTGTATTATCCCCTTATAAGTTTGACCTCAAATATTGTCTTATTCCCTTCAGTATACGCTCTAATCTGCCCACCATGGAGTTCCACTATATTCTTAGCTATAGCAAGACCGAGTCCAGTTCCCCCCGTTTCACTAGACCTCGACTGTTCCATCCTATAGAACCTATCAAAAATATACTTTAGTTCATATTCAGGGATGGGATTACCATAGTTGGCTATACTCACAATTGCCACAGCCTCCTCACCCTGCATAGATATATCTACATATCGGCCCTGTTCTCCATATCGTATAGCATTGGATATCAAATTTTCAAATACCCTCACCAACATATGGGCATCTGCTTCCAATTCTATCTTATAATTTGGCAAAAACAACCTGTATTCCATATTGGCCTCATATAATATGGGCACAAATTCTTCTGTCAACTGCTCTAAGAGCTGACCTAAATCTATTCTTGCTTTATTTAACTCGATTTTACCATGATCTAAGGTGGTAAGTTCGAACAGGTCATCTATCATCCTCTTTAATCGCTTAGATTTCTGATAGGCTATATCTGCATAATGTCTCATTCTTATCTCATTATCATACCTATCACTTGTTATCAGCTCAAGATACCCCATTATGGATGTCAATGGAGTTCTAAGATCGTGGGATACGCTAGTTATGAGTTCATTTTTTGTGCGCTCGGCATTTCGCTCATCTTCAATTGATTTTTTGAGCTTAGCCGCCATATTGTTTATATTTTGAGCAAGAAACCCTAATTCGTCATTAGATTTTATAGGAATATTGATGTCTAGATCGCCATCAGCAACTTTGTTCAACGCCTCCGCTATCTCTGTCAAATATCTAGTCGTCTTTCGGGTAAATAAAAAGAAATATAAAAAAAAGAGGACAATTGCCGTAAGCACCATGGCAAAAATTTCACCTACTGTATCCTCTACAATGCTCAATATAGCCCCTATAAAGGGAGTATAATACAGTCCCCCTGCAACAAATAGTAGTGCTCCAGTGGTGACTCCTGCTAAGACTATGCTAAGGAAAAACATAAATATTGTCTTCCATCTCATGCTTCGAAAAGCTTTATTTTTCAAATTTATAACCTACCCCCCACACAGTTTTTATATACTGAGGATTACGAGGATCGTCCTCTATCTTTTCCCGGAGCCTCCTTATATGTACCATCACAGTATTATTAGACTGGAAATAACGTTCCTTCCATACTCTCTCGAATATCTCTTCACTATCAAAGACCCTACCTGCGTTAGAGGCAAGAAGATAGAGTATGCCAAATTCAATAGGAGTGAGAGATATCTCCTCTCCATCTTTACACACCACATGGGTATCTTTGTTTATTATAATACCTCCCCCTACTACTATCTCATCATTCTCGTCAGGTACATGGGGGTTTAAGTATAGATAACGTCTAAGTTGAGATTTTACCCTTGCCAAAAGTTCTATAGGATTAAATGGTTTTGTAATATAGTCATCTGCCCCAGTAGTAAGACCTAAGACCTTATCCATATCTTGAGATTTAGCGCTAAGCATTATTATAGGTATGTTCTTATCCCTTCGTATACGTCGACATACCTCTAATCCATCTATACCTGGCATCATAATATCCAGCAAAACCAAATGTACTGTATTCTCATCTATTATTCTAAGAGCCTCATCACCACTATTCGCCTTATATACTCCATATCCATCATTTTGAAGATATATCTCTATGAGATCTACTATCTCCTTTTCGTCATCGACTATTAAAATGTTTTCTCCTCCCATAATAATACCCCTTCTATATCTATATTCTTAAATATTTCCTTAAGTTGATATTAAAAATTCATAAAATAATAACTATATAACCATTCCCGTTCAATACCCTAAATCGCTTTGATACCATATCTACAATCATTATGAACATCATTGCAACTTTACTAAAGTTAAGCTACACGAAAACTCCCCTTTATGCGTTTTATACAAAATTCACAATATAGTATACCATAATGTAAACCTCAATGTAGATACAGTAAGGAAATTATATTATTAGGTGAGCTACGAAATATTGGTAACGAAACAGTGCATAGAGATGTCAAGTCTTTAGATATATTGGAATCTTACGCGTAACTACGCTTATCTTAAAACGAATCACAAATAAGAATGGTCATCGTCCATCCTAAAAGTATTACTTTCTATATTATAATTGATATGGATATTTATATCTATTCGTTTGCCTTGCACGATACATTTTTCCCATTTCCCCTTTGCCATTTAGACAATCCTACATATCCACTATGGGGGATTACAAAGCGATCGTCACTTGAAATTAAACTGATGAGAGATGAGGGCTTGGCCATAGTTCTGTCCCTTATATTTTCATATATGTCCATATAGTGCATGATCTGTTGCTCCTTTTCTAGCACTTCTATTGCTAACTCAAGTAGACCTACATGCTCTTCACAGCCCCATGCCTTAAGCCCATATATGCCGGTAAAGACTCTTACGATTCCAGCGTGTCTATCTAAATAAGACAATACTAATCGTTTACTTGGACACTCTCCTGTCAATTTCGCATACTTCTCGCCTATATAAGTGTAATGGACAGGTTCGCCTATCTCCGTTAAGACGATATATGCTATATCCGCCTTGGTAATATTTACAGGGGAGATATAAAGTATTTTACTTTCATGATTATAAAAAAACTTGCTACTTTCGCCAACTATCTCTAAAAGCATAGCCCGGCCTATATCCGTATCAATATCTAAGATTTTAAGCATATCCGATAGTCTATATTTAGATAGTTGTGCTTCAGGTATGTTCTCTATAATATCATTTAAAAATGCTTCAATAGATTTGAAATGTGCCTTTTTCAATATATATTTATTGTTTATTATTATAAAATCAGCCTTTATTGTGTTTAATACATTGATTGCCTCTGTAGGGTTATAATTATTAAAAATACTGTGATATGTTGTGTTCAAATGTTCTAATAATATAACTTTATGTCTATCCAGTTTCTCTGATAAAAATTGCCTATAATAATCAAATTTACGCATATAACTTACATGTTTAAACTTTCTTATGCCCTGTTTTGTAATTTGTCTTACCCGTTCCCTTGTAATACCATATATATTGCCAATTTCCTCGTATGTATAACGTATAGGTGATACCATATACATATAGAATATGGTCCAATTTCGCTCAGTAAATCGCATTTTAACTTCCTTCAAAGTCTCCTGAAAGTTTGTCTGTACCTCTGCATAGGCTTTCCATTCACGAAGTCCCCATATATTATATCCTATCTGCATAAACCTACCATCATTGACAAGTATATAATGTATATCCTCTCCAGCTATATCACACCAAAAAGTCTGCATAATAGCGCATATATCAACAAATTGCATGCCCTCTTTTAAATTTGACATATAGGTATATAGGCAATCTTCTGGCAACTTGCCCTTGATTCCCTTCATCCAATAGGTTTGAATATTATATATTGTCTTAGATAGAGATGGATTCTCTATATCTGAAGAGACATATTTGTGATAGGGAGTAGCTAGATTATCAAGCATATTAAATCACCTTTTATTCTAATAGCCTAGCCTTTTCTTTATCGGCCTTGTATAACCTAAAAACAAAACTAAACCATCTATTATGAAGTATATTCGACATAAATATATGATTCCCTCTATTTTTATATGGAACTTTTGCCATATGCCTAATGCATTTTCAAAATAAAAAAGTTTTAATTATCTACCTATGACTACCAAATATGCTTTTAAAATCTAAGCATACTACCTATCACATTTGAATTTTCCTTGTCTTTATATTTAACTAGCTATCTTCATAAATTTACAGATTTGGATAGAACAATTCCACAAATCATGTTTTGTTGACAGACTCTCCGGTCTCTAGGTTTAATACGGCAATACCTGATATAACTAATAAAAGACTTATAAGAAGCTTAATCGTAAATGACTCTCCTTCTAAAAATATTGCAGATAGAGTAGAGCCAAATACAGGTATAAATAATCTGTATATACTTATCTCACCTGCTTTATTAAATTTCAAAAGCATATACCAAAGTAAAAATGCCGTAGCAGATATAAATGCAGCATATAAGAGCAACATAATGGTACTACCGTCAAAAGATAGGCTTTCTCCCTTTAATCCTATCTTTCCCACTATCAGCAAAATTATAGAACCCGAAAACATCTGACCTCCCGTAAGTAATATGGGATCTATATCTTTGGATATGGATTTCACATAAAAAGTTGCAATAGTGTTTACAATTGCAGATGACAATAAAAACCCTTCACCCAATAGAGTAAAATGTAAATCAAAGCCCTTTCCAATATTCGTAATAAGTATTCCTCCAAGCCCCAAGACAAGGCTTAGTATTTTTCTAGAGTTCAGTTTATCATCCCTATATATAAAATGGGCTGCAATGACTGTGAAAAATATTCCACTTGATTGGAATATAGCACTCTTAATTCCAGAGGTATTGGCAATACCGATATAAAAGAAAAAATATTGTAGGGTTGTTTGGAGCAAACCCAATATTATAAGCGGCCTTATATAGCTAGACTTCACTTTTAAGTTGGCCTTCAACAAAAACTTAGATACTAAAAATACAAGTATAGAGGCTATAAAAAACCTCAATCCAGCAAAGTATATCTTGGAGAATATATCCTCTGCAGGTATTTTAAGCTTTTCATAACTTATCTTTATAACGGGAAATGCACTCCCCCAAAGCAATGTACATATAAGTGATATAATAAGTACGTTTTTCTTTTTAGTAAAAAATTCTTCCACTATTATCTCCTTCCTTTGAGCTACATAAACTAGATAAAACCTTTGCATCTGTCCATCTATCCCATACATAACTTCATCATAACCCTGAATCCTGCTAATCGGAATATATCTGAATTTAATCTATCAACAATAATTGACTTTAGGCATGATTAAAAAACTACTATATATCCCATGCTTTCCTTCAGTCACCCTATCTATGTAGATATATAACAAATTCCAGGGTCATTTAAACAAAAAATTGACCTCCCATTGATATAGGAGGCGGTATTTTAAATTTCAAAATTGAATGTATATGCCTTTTTAATGGGTTTTCTCACTTCCCAGGTGCATTTTAAATCCTTTGGAAAGGTCACAAGCATATTCTTCTCTATATGGATCCTCTCGGTAGATGTAATTACAACCACATAACCCTCCAGTACATAGAATGTCTCTGATTCATCATAATACCATTCAAAGACACTAGGTTCACATTCCCATATACTCCAATTATCTATACCCAGCTCTTTCGCCTCTTCCACAGTCATATGCTTAATCTTTATGTCATCCATTTAAAGTTCACTCCTTGGCCGATATTAATATACTTTTAGGAAAATGTTTTTCTTAACTCGTATATACAGTTTTTTATTAGATTTCTCTTTGGAAATATAGCCCTACAGCATTTAGGGTTCTTATCTCATAATAGCAGATTCTGCACGGTGTAGTGGGTTCATACTAACTCCCACCCTTCCTTGTTCTTATCTCATAATAGCAGATTCTGCACTATTTATATAGTTCAAAACCTCTATACAGGATATAAATAAACACCAGTCTAAAGGACTGATGTTTATTTAGGGGGTAACGAGTAAGCCTGTAAGCCGAGTTCTGTCAAGAATGATCATCTATCTAGGCTCTACTGTTGCCAGTAAGCTCTAGCGACCTTTACCCGGACGTGGCGGGCAACCACTTCTTAGTCTCCTATTCGGTCTTGCTCCAGGTGGGGTTTACATAGCCTATCCAGTCGCCTGGACGCTGGTGAGCTCTTACCTCACCTTTCCACCCTTACCTGCAAAAATGCAGGCGGTATCTCTCTGTTGCACTATCCTTGGAGTCACCTCCACTGGGAGTTGCCCAGCACCCTGCCCTATGGAGCTCGGACTTTCCTCATCTGCTAAAGTGGCAGATGCGATCATTCGGCTTACTCGTCGAATATCAACGTGGAAATCATATATTAACACATTATGTATGAGCTGTCAATTGGCATATATTGGCGCTATGACACCTGCGTTGTACCACGTTTTACATATAGTATTCGTCCACAATTTTCACACTCTATTATGTGGCTACCCTCTTTTAAATTCTGAACTGCTAATGAAGCTATTTGCATATTACAACCACTACAGCAATAGTGATCAGTAACTAGTGCCAAAGGCTGATCATGATTTGCCTTTAACTCCTTATATTTTGACAGTAACTCACCGTCTATCTTCTTTTTAAGAGCATCGCGTTTTTTCTTCGCCTCATTATATTTCTCTTGTATGTCTCCAGCCTGTTCATCGTATCTTGCCTTAACCTGTGCATATTCTTTCTTACCCTTTGAAACCTTTATGCCTATTTCTTTAAGAACTTTACTAAAGTCATCTAATTCATCCATCAAGTCTTTGAGTTCCTCTTCCTTTTTCAATGTCTTTTCCTTAAGAAGCTGGGCATTTTTCTCAAGTTGTTCCACTTGCTTTAAATTTTTAATACTCCCATCTTCTATCTTCTCCTGGTCTATTCTAAGGCTATTTATAATATTGTCATATTCATGATATATCTTATTTAGTGTGTTGCTTTTCTTGTCAGCTTCTTCGTCTAATTTCACCAATTCCTTTTGTTGCTCTATCAAATATTTTTGTAATTTTCTAAGTTCTTTTCGTATTGGAAGACCATTTCTCTCACGATTATATCCATCCATCAACTTTTCTAGCTCCTGATATTCCCAAAGCAAGTCTAATTGTTCCACTTCTTTTCCTCCTTCCCATACCTATAATATTTGTCACAAACACGATTATACATAACGTTAGTAAAAAGGAATAAACCTCTCTTACTCCTATATAGTTTTAACTGCTTCGTGTCGTGCACTGGAAGATAAAACCTCTACCTTATATTGTAAGGTATTAAACTTTGTTTGTAAACGCTCAACTAATTTCTCCATAGCTGGAACTTCTGTTTCATAATGTCCTGGAGCAATTACTGGTAGACCCAGTTCAAGTGCTAGGAGGCTCTCATGATACTTTATCTCCCCCGTTACAAAGACATCTGCGCCGGCATCTACCGCTTGCTGGACAAAATCTCCACCGGCGCCGGCGCAAGTTACCACCTTCTCCACCTTCTTATTCACATCTCCAAATACATATACATTCTCTATTTCTAATATATCTCTAATTTTCTCAGCATATTTGTGCACTGTGATCACTTCTTGTAAGCACCCTACTCTGCCCAGCCCTACTTTGTTAGCAGCATTTACAAGCGGATATAGGTCATACGCTACCTCCTCATATGGATGAGCTTCTATCATAGCCACTACCACATCGCCGGCAATCGTCCCTGGTATAATAGTCTCAAGTCTAACCTCTTCTACCTGCTCTATAATACCTTGGCTCCCTATAAATGGATCTGTACCCTCTAATGGTTTAAAAGTACCGATACCCTTTGCCTGAAAAGTACAATGACTATAATTTCCTATCCATCCGGCACCTGCATCACCCATCGCCTGCATTACCTTCTCTTCATATCCTCTAGGCACAAATACCACTAACTTAAGATATCTCTCATCTTTCTCATGTATTAAAACTCTTGTCTCTTCAAGACCTAGCAGGGCAGCTAGAGTATCATCTACCCCATCCACTGCCTTATCTAGATTTGTATGAGCCGAATATACCGCTATATCATTTTTTATAAGTGGATAGATTATATTCCTGTCTTCTACATTATTGCCCAAACTCTTTAATGATCTAAATATAACTGGATGGTGAGATATTATCATATCCACATCCTTTTCAATGGCTTCTTTTACCGTATTACCTGTCACATCCAATGTAATTAATATGCGTTCCACATTTCTATCCTCATCACCAATCAAGAGCCCTACATTATCCCAATCTTCAGCAAAAATTGGTGGCGCAATTCTATCCATTATATCTATTATATCCCTAACCTTTACAGACATCTCCATACACCTCCTTGAGTTTCCGTATCTCCTCTTCAAGTTTATTTTGTCTTTCACTAACCTCTTCAGCATTACGACTTTTCTTCAGGTTAGCAAGAACAGCATGACGTCTTTTTATATTATATAGTATATACTCTGGCAGTAATGGATCCTTATTTTCTACAAGACACCTTCCAAGATAGTAATCTAAATCATCCCTTACCTTTTCTTGTCCATGCTCCACTACCATTATAACATAGTATCTATTTCTATCCTCTTTTATCAAGACCTCATCGCGTATTGAATAGGCATTATTCAATAGATATTCTCTGAGTACTCTATGTCTTTGCATGGGCTGGAGTATAAATTTATCTATAGTGCCTGCTACACCCTTATCTCTCTCTAAAATTTCTGCTATAAGTGTACCTCCCAAACCTGCAATTATAGCTACTTCTACTTCTCCTGGTCTCAACACGGAGAGTCCATAACCTGTGCGAGTAGATATCCTATCGTTCATACCTTCCCTATCTATTAACTTCTGTGCCTTTTTAAGGGAATATGGACTTATATCACTGGCTATCACATGGTTTGCCATATTTCTCTTAATCAAATTTACTGGTATATAACCATGATCCGTTCCAATATCAGCTATTATACAAGAGTTGGGTATACAGCTTAAAATCCCGTCTAATCTGTCTAAAGTCGGCATACAAACACTTCCTTTGGAAAGTTTGAATACAAAAAAAGGTACCATTTCGGTACCATCTCGTATATGTTTAATGGTGGGCCTTCAGGGACTCGAACCCCGGACCAACCGGTTATGAGCCGGTTGCTCTAACCAACTGAGCTAAAGGCCCTTGCATTGTCTGACGAAGTATATTATACAATGTTACATGCGTTTCGTCAATACCTTTTTTAAAATTTTGTTGCTACCTAGGTTGTAAAGTTAAATGATGGGTTTTTTTAGAAATATTCTATACAGATATTTTGCTAAATAATCCTCTGAATGATGCTGTAAATTTTGAAAATTGCTAATGCCATGTAGCCATTTATCAAAAAGAGAGTTACAATATTTAAACGTAACTCTCTTCTTTGTGAAACTATATTTATTCAAATTTATTACTAACAAAGTTATTCTATAAACTTAAATATTTTTAATATTTATTATCCATAATACAATTCTCATTTAGAATAATTCTGAAATTAGTTCCACAGATTCGAGTTCTTTACTTGATCTCCAAATAATCTACATAAGCATCCCATGTGCCATTATCATCCGTTAAGACGAGCTCAATCTCTTGATTTCCTGTCCCATGATTGACATTATATATGGTATAGACCGCAGGATAGCTCCCACCAAAATAGAAAGTTCCTTTTTTTACTCCTCCAATTTTCAAATCCACTCTGGCCATATTTGAGTTATTCGAACAACCTCGGAGTGAAAAATTGTGAGTTCCTCCCGCAAAATACTGCGTATATTTACACGAATCATTGTTGGCATATAAAGCCACTCCAGAAAACGGTGAATTAATTCTCCCAGCGTACGGACCACTAATGGTCATACTTTCACATTCTTTCTTTGTCACTGTGCTATCATCAGGGGGTAAAGTAGGAGTTGGATTCGTACCACCACCGCCACCAATACTAAGAGTATGGCTATATACATTTGCACTTCCACTACTTTGATAGCCCTCTACCGTAAGCGCAACTTCATACATCTTTCCCATGGTCATTCCTCTGCTCTCCCACGCTTTAAAATGTTCACTAACAGATATAGTTCCACTAGTACGTTTCGACCTTCGAACACTCCAATACTGCTTAAAGGTTGCAGTACCTATAATGGAAGGTTGATTGGTCCGGGTGGTCTCATATATATCATACGTACCTCCGTCAACTGTAATTGTGCCCTTTGACGATGCTCCAGGCGGACGCCAATTACCCCAGCTATCTACAATGTAATATTCCACTAGTGGATCCTTCGTCCACCCATAAACACACAAATATGAATTACCAGATGGCTGATAATTACAACCATAGTTAACTGATATATTTCCAAGTTGTGTATGTGTCTTAGTAGAATCAAACTTTTTGCCTTTACGGAACAATACATTACCTGCGTTACTCCACGAGCAGCTGAATGTACCTCCACTGCCAAGAGTCATACTTGTGGTCCCAGAATCTTTCCATAGCTCATAGTCATAACCATCGTGGGTTCCAGTTTGATTTGAGGTTATGGTGGTTGCTGCCTCTGCATTTACTCCCGGTAATAAAAGCATACAGCATATTAGCATTGTTAAAAACAATCTAGCCTTTTTTCGTTCCATTTTTTATGCCCCCTTCTATTTTTATGGTTTAAAATTACCATATTTTTTATTACCTGTCAATATATACTTCTAAAATAAAGTTTAAAATTTTCATATAATGCTTATATTTTTCTCTTCCAATGTGTATATCTAGAAGCATCACTATATATATCTCTTTTGTTTTAGAGATTTAAATGTAAGAAGTATTTATTTGAACTAATGGGTAACAGAAATTTTGCTTTTGACTAGTTAGTGTTTATTTTTCTGCCCTTTTATGATAGAATGCATAAAGATTACTATTTTAAAAGGAGGTAATAGCAATTAGTATTTTAAAAGCAATAATACTTGGAATTGTGCAGGGGCTTACAGAATTCTTGCCAGTGAGTAGCTCTGGACATCTCGTACTTGTACAAAAATTATTCCAAATAGAGGAAGAAGGTATATTATTACTTGATACCATGCTCCATGTAGGCACACTCATTGCTGTGATAGGAGTATTTTGGAAAGACATTGTAAGTATGGTCAAAAAGCCATTTAGCAAATTCCCCATGTACATAGTACTAGCCACAATACCCACTGTGATCATTGCTCTTTTGCTCCAAGACTATGTTGAGAGTGCTTTTACAACCGCATCCACGCTTGGTTTTGGCTTTATAATCACCGGACTCATATTGATGTTGGTTGAAATGGGCGAATCGGGGCATAAGGATATAGAGTCAATGAATATCAAAGATGCTCTCATAATTGGGACTGCTCAAGGGATTGCCATATTTCCAGCCATATCTCGTTCCGGAATGACAATAGCTGGTGCACTCAGTCAGAAGCTAGATAGAAAATTTGCCGCTCGCTTCTCCTTTTTAATGTCCATACCAGCTATAGTAGGTTCTATAGTGTTTCAAATGGATGACTTAGTTCTTGCAATTCATACCCCTGGTTTTGTAGGTCCAATGATTGCAGGCACTATTGCCGCTACAATATCAGGTTTTTTTGCTATAAACACTATGCTCAAAGTGTTGACAAAGGGTAATCTGAAGGGATTTGCCTATTATGTAATAGCATTGGGTGGTTTTGTATTAATAGATCAATTCTTCCTGCATTTGGTGTTTTGAATAGAATAAAGCTAGAAAAATCAAGGCAGCTTTAAAAAGCTGCCTTTTCATCTATACATCTCTTAATCAAGATAGTCCTTAAGTTTTTTACTTCTACTTGGATGTCTTAATTTTCTCAACGCTTTAGCCTCTATCTGCCTTATACGTTCCCTTGTGACATCAAATTCTTTACCTACCTCTTCTAATGTTCTAGCCCTGCCGTCATCAAGACCAAATCTAAGTCTAAGCACCTTTTCTTCTCGTGGTGTTAGAGTATCTAGAACATCTACAAGTTGCTCTTTGAGTAATATATATGCAGCTGCATCAGCCGGAGCTAATGCCTCATCATCAGGTATAAAATCTCCTAAATGGCTATCTTCCTCTTCACCGATAGGTGTCTCTAAAGATACGGGATCTTGAGCAATCTTTATAATTTCCCTTACTTTCTCCTCTGTTATCCCCATCTCTTCGGCTATCTCCTCAGGAAGTGGATCACGACCCTTTTCCTGCACCAATTGCCTTGAAACTCTCACCATCTTATTTATGGTTTCAACCATGTGTACAGGAATACGTATGGTTCGTGCCTGATCTGCAATTGCCCTAGTTATAGCTTGTCGTATCCACCATGTGGCATATGTGCTAAACTTATAGCCCTTTCTATAGTCGAATTTCTCTACAGCCTTTATGAGCCCAAGGTTACCTTCTTGTATCAGATCTAAAAATAGCATGCCCCTGCCCACATATCTCTTAGCGATACTCACAACTAACCTCAAATTAGCCTCAATGAGCTGTTTTTTTGCCTCTTCTTCACCTTGTTCCATCCTCTGGGCTAAGTCCACCTCTTCTTCCGCCGTGAGTAGCGGTACCTTTCCAATTTCCTTTAAATACATCCTAACAGGGTCATCTACATTTACCCCATCAGGTATCTCCACCTTCTCATCCTCATCATCCTCATCATCGTCTGAAGCATCTTCATCAATTACATCTATATCGAGTGCTTCCAACGCTTCATATATCTTCTCTATTTGATCGGGCTCTAGGTCAACATCTTCCAGCATGTCCATAATCTCTTTATATGTTAAAACGCCCTTTTGCTTTCCTTTTTCAATTAACTCTTTAACTTTACTTTTTTTCATCTCCTTATTTTTCACAGGACTATTCCCTCCTTTCCCTTTCAAGGACCAAAATGCTTCTGCTCAATTCCTGGGCTTTTTGTAGCAATAGTCGATGTTCTTCCACATCATAAGCCTTTTGTTTCTCCATCTCTGCAATTTGAACTTGGATATCTCTCCAATCCTTTTTTAACTTATATTCCTCCAGGCGGTTTATACAATCATCTATATATTTACTCATATTATCATACTCATTTTGGGCGCTAAATATCTCTATCATTTGCTGAATTTTTTCAGCATCGTGTACATAGTTGAATATCTGTGCTATACTCAACTCCTCATTATCCTCTAGTATTCTTTCGATTATGTCGGCAATTTCTTGATGTATATCTATCTGAAACCTATACTCACCTAGTCTGTCCAGTACCTTTCTAGCTATACTTTCATTCTGTGCCATTAAATTTATAAGTCCTCTCTCTGCTGTCACTTGAGAAGATTTCATTTTACCGCTTATATCCGCGTTAATATGCCTATTATTGCCAATATCGCTCCTTTTTACACTTGTTTTCTTGTTTTTGGCCTTTATCACAGCAATCTGCCTATATATGAGTTCCGCTTTAAAGCCTGTGATTTCCTCTAATCGTCTTATATGAACATCACGCTTTAAAACATTATCAACTTCTGACAGTATCTTCGCTGCTTCAGTGGCATATTCTACTCTTCCCTCTTCAGAGTTAAGATCGAAATCTTTCCTCAATATATCAAGTTTAAAATCTATAGCAGATACAGCTTCATCAAGTAGTCTATCAAAATAATCCTTGCCGTATTCCTTGAGAATGTCATCTGGATCTAAATCTTCGGGAAACCTTATCACCTTGACATCACATCCTGCCTCTGTCAAGACATCAATACCCCTCAAAGTTGCCTTCTGTCCTGCTATATCTCCATCATAGGCTATAATAGCCTCCCCAGCATATCTCCTTATTAGGCTCGCCTGCTCCGGCGTCAATGCTGTACCTAATGAAGCTACCACATTATGATAACCATATCTATATAGTGTAATAACATCCATATAGCCTTCTACTATTATGATATTGGCAAGAGGACGTTCTTTCTTAGCAATATTAAGACCAAATAACACCTTACTCTTGTTAAATATAGAGCTTTCTGATGTGTTTAAATATTTAGGTAAAGCATCATCCATTACCCTGCCACCAAATCCTACTACGTAGCCACTCTGATTTATTATAGGGAACATTATACGATTTCTAAATCTATCGTATGCATTTCCACCCTTTTTTACAATAACACCAGACTCTATGAGTAACTCCTCTTCAAAGCCTTGGGCCATAAGATAGTCTTTTACATTGTCCCAACCATCAGGGGCAAAACCTAGACCAAAAATCCTTATGGTCCTCATATCTAAACCTCTAGATTTAAGATATTGAAAGGCCGATTGCCCCTCCTTGGATATGAGCATATTATGATAGTATCTTGCTGCCTGGGTATTTATACTATATAATTGTTCATTGTGTGCCCTTATCTCATCATATTTAGCAGAATCATAAGTCTCTGGTAGGTGCAAACCTACCCGTTCTGCCAACATTTTTACAGCATCTACAAATCCAATATTTTCTATTGCCATTATAAATGAAAAAACATTGCCTCCTACACCACAGCCAAAGCAATGATATATCTGTTTCTCTGGATATACGTGGAAAGATGCAGTTTTTTCACTATGAAAAGGACACAATGCAAAAAAACCTTTTCCACTCGGTTTTAGTACTAAATATTCGGATACAACATCTACTATATCGTTTTGTACCCGTACCTCCTCTATAAAATCTTCGGGAATAAATTTAGCCATATTCTCACCTGACTTTTACCCGTAATATATTAATTCGACAATTTGTCTGTTTTCCCTCCTTCATTTCGTCGATTGTTTTTATTTTTACCTCTATGAAATAAAATGGCGTACAAGATAATACTATTCGACATTTGATCCCCATGTTCCTTCTTTTATATAGATTTTCCCTATCAACTATGCTAAAAAATTAAAGTTATATAAACGTAATTGACTCCAGCAATGCTCTATTTGTATACATAAAAAGATATACAGCCCTATTGCGAATACAACAAGCTTCACTCTATAGTATATGACAACCAGGTACAAAAATTCTTTCATATAATCTGATGGCATATCTATCTGTCATACCTGCTATATAATCACATACCACCTGTTCCTCACCATATATATCTATGAAACATAGATACTCGTCGGGCAACTCATCAACATGCTTTAAGAAATAAGTAAATAAGCCTTCTATAATATGCATTGCTTTTTTTTCCTCTTCCTTTGAAGCCTTGTTCATATATACCCTGTCGAACATAAATATTCGCAATTTTTCAGTTGCCTTTTCAACTTCTTCACCCATCTTGACGTAGGACTTGTTCATGCTACTATATACTACATCCACTACCATATTATGAATTCGCCTTCCATGGGTCTCCCCCAATATATCTACACAATCCTTAGGTAGGTCATCTGACTTTATAATCCCTGCCCTGATAGCATCATCTATATCGTGATTTATATAGGCTATCCTGTCACTTATATTTACCACCTGTCCTTCTAGTGTATACGGTGTCCTAGCTTTTACATGATTGAGTATCCCATCCCGTGTCTCCCATGTAAGGTTGAGGCCATTACCATCTTCTAAAATATCTACTACACGCAAACTATGTTCATTATGTCTAAATCCGCCTACCTTAATTTTATCTAGTATTTTTTCTCCTGCATGTCCAAATGGAGTATGCCCAATATCATGTCCCAAGGCTATAGCTTCAGTCAAATCTTCATTGAGGCCAAGAGCGCGAGCTATTGTCCTTGCTACTTGAGATACCTCAAGGGTATGAGTAAGCCTTGTTCTGTAATGATCACCTTCGGGTGCAATAAATACCTGTGTCTTATGTTTGAGTCTTCTAAAAGATTTGCAGTGTATTATCCTATCTCTATCTCGTTGAAATTCAGTTCGAATAGTACATCTATCTTGTGGAAAAGTCCTACCTTTAGTTTGGCTACTGAATTGGGCATGGTCCGATAGATATCTCTCTTCTAAACACTCTATATCTTCTCTTATCATACCATCACCTAGATATAATATCTTAATTTAGTAAAGCCTTGTACAATATATATAACACTTTTATATCAATTAAAACCTATTTTACGAATATTATTCTCTCTCCCTATATATATACAACATAGGTTACCTTTTTTCCTTCTTATTCATTTAAAAAGATTATTAATCTATCTTCCTCTAAATTTGTAGTTACTACCCCCTTCTACAAAAGCAGGAAACACCACTTAGGTGCTATGAAGTATATTTAATGCCATGTAAAAAATATATAAACTTTTTAAAAAATATGAGCAAAATACCCATCTATCTTTGAGAGCTCTTTACTAAAAAAGGAGCCATACTCTAAACGAGTATGACCCCTATATAATACAACTATCTTACTTATCTAAGTTTTCCTTTACCTTTGCCTGGGCAGCTGCAAGCCTTGCAATGGGCACACGGAATGGTGAACAAGATACATAGTCAAGCCCTATATCATGGCAGAACTCAACTGAACTTGGATCTCCACCGTGCTCGCCGCAGATACCAAGATGGATATCTGGATTTGTAGATGTCCCTAGCTCAACGGCTGTCTTCATAAGTTTGCCCACACCTACCTGGTCTATCTTAGCAAAGGGATCAGATACAAATATTCCCTCATCATAATAATCCTCTAAGAATTTAGCTGCATCGTCTCTTGAGAAGCCAAATGACATCTGTGTCATATCATTTGTACCAAAGGAGAAGAACGCAGCTTCTTTAGCTATCTCATCAGCTGTGAGTGCTGCTCTTGGTACCTCTATCATAGTACCCACAAGATATTCTATCTCTACACCCTTTTCTTCCATAACAGCCTTAGCAGCCTTATCTATCGTAGCTTTTACATATCTAAGCTCTTTTACCTCTCCAACTAATGGAACCATGATCTCTGGTACTAAGTCATAACCCTTCTCCTGGTTTACTTCAATTGCAGCCTCAATTATGGCTCTCGCCTGCATCTCAGCTATTTCTGGATAGGTAACTGCTAGACGACATCCCCTATGTCCTAACATTGGGTTGAACTCTTGCAGCTCATCTACTATTGCCTTTAGCTCTTCAAAAGACATATCCATCTGTTCAGCAAGAGCTCTTATATCCTTGTCATTATGGGGTAAAAACTCGTGTAGTGGAGGATCAAGAAGTCTTACTGTAACTGGTCGTCCTTCCATTGCTTCATATATTCCCTTGAAGTCGGCCTTTTGTATGGGTAAAAGCTTTGCAAGTGCCTTTCTCCTCTGCTCTTCTGTACGTGATACTATCATCTCACGCATAGCAGGTATTCTATCTTCTTCAAAAAACATATGCTCCGTTCTGCAAAGCCCAATGCCCTCCGCACCAAATTCCACAGCTTGTGCTGCATCCCTTGGGGTATCTGCATTTGTTCTTACTTTAAGCGTTCTAACTTCATCGGCCCAATCCATGAATATGGCAAAATCTCCTGTGACAGCAGGCGCCTGTGTCTCAATAGCTTCACCATATACATAGCCTGTGCTTCCATCTAGGGATATGAAGTCACCTTCGTTATATCTCTTGCCTTCGGCTATAAAATATTTTTCTGCTTCATTTATCTGAATATCATGGCATCCAGCAACACAGCATGTACCCATTCCACGTGCAACAACAGCTGCATGTGAAGTCATGCCACCTCGACCAGTCAGTATACCTTCAGCTACATGCATACCCTCTATATCTTCAGGTGAAGTCTCTACACGCACTAAAATTACCTTCTCGCCTTTCTCACTTGCCTCTACTGCAGCTTCAGCAGTAAAGTATACCTGACCGGTGGCAGCACCTGGCGATGCAGGCAATCCCTTAGCAATATGCTCAGTAGCCTTAAGTGCATCTGGATTAAATGTAGGATGGAGTAGCGTATCTAACTGTTTTGGCTCTACCCTAAGCAATGCCTCTTCCTTCGTTATTCTGCCTTCATTTACCATATCGACAGCTATCTTAAGTGCAGAAGCAGCTGTTCTCTTTCCATTCCTTGTCTGTAGCATATAGAGTTTTCCACGTTCTATTGTAAACTCAACATCTTGCATGTCACGATAGTGATCTTCTAATTTTTGAGTGATCTCTACAAACTCCTTGTAGATCTCAGGTTTTACCTCTTGTAGCTTGGATATATGTTCTGGCGTACGGATTCCAGCAACAACGTCCTCACCCTGGGCATTCATGAGATATTCACCATAGAGTTTATTCTCACCAGTGGCAGGATCCCTAGTAAATGCAACACCTGTACCGGAATCATCTCCCATATTACCAAATACCATTGCCTGAACGTTTACTGCCGTTCCCCAATCACCAGGTATATCATTAAGCCTTCTATATACAATGGCTCTTGGATTATTCCAGGAACTAAATACAGCCTTAACAGATTCCACAAGTTGTGTCTTGGGATCTTGAGGAAAATCTTCTCCCATTTCTTTCTTATAGAGAACTTTAAACTCTTCTACAATCTCCTTGAGGGCATCTGCAGATAGATCAGCATCATTGACTACTCCCTCTTTTTCCTTTATACCGTCGAATACTGCATCAAACTTACTCTTCTCAATACCCATGGCTACATCAGAAAACATCTGGATAAAACGACGGTAACTATCGTAGGCAAATCTCTCATTGTCTGTAAGTTTTGCCAATCCCTTCACCGTATCATCATTTAAACCCAAGTTTAATATAGTATCCATCATACCAGGCATAGATACCCTAGCACCTGAACGAACTGACACTAAAAATGGATTATCAATATCTCCAAACTTCTTACCTACTATTTTTTCAGTTTCCTCCATTGCTTCGTAGATCTGATCCAATATCTCATCTGATATCTTTTCACCATCATCATAGTACTTGATACAAGCTTCAGTGGTTACTGTAAAACCTTGGGGGACGGGTAAACCTAATCTTGTCATCTCAGATAAATTTGCACCCTTACCACCAAGTAAATTGCGCATACTAGCATCGCCTTCGTTAAATAGATATACATATTTCTTAGACATACATCACGCCTCCTGTTTATGTAAAATTTATTTTATAAGCTGTAAAACAGCATTGATCTACAACATGTCAAGAAAACAGTGCCTTCTCTATATTATACAATTTTTTAACTTAGGTCAACATTTTTATTTAATTTTCAGTTCATGCCTTAAGTCTATCAATAAGTTCCTTCGCCTTGGCATATCGCTCTAGTCGCTGAGCTAAATATTGTTCCATCAAATTGCTAAGTTCTGCCCTCACTTGGGGAGTGAATTTTAAATTTTTAAGCTTATCAAGGTCGGTATTTAATATATATCTCATGGTCTGAAGTGTACCCATGTGTATATTATAACCAGTTTTCTCCCTATCATAACAACCGTCACACACAATACCGCCATTGTATATACTAAACCTGTCAACAGTAGATATAGCTCTGTCGCAATAGACACATCGTTCAAGTCTAGGTCTATAACCTAATATATCAGATAGCTTAATCTGGTATATATTGGTCATATCTTCTGGATGCATATCCGAATATGCAAGCATAGTTATAGAATAGAGTAGTAGATGAAAGAGGGGATAATTCCCCTCTTCAGGATTTGCGGATATTTCAGTTAAATTTAATATATAGGTACCATATGCAAATCTATCTACATCATTCCTAATATCAAAAAAAACATCATTTATATCGGCACCTGTCATAATATATATATCCCTATATTTAAACAACATATAGTTACAATAACTAAATAACTCGCTAGCCGATAGAAATCTGCTCTTTTGTCTCCTGCATCCCTTGGCAAGGACTTGTATCTTGCCCCTATCAGGAGTCAATATAGTAAGCATTCTATCTGCTTCTTTGAAGTTAGAGTACCGTAGGACTACCCCCTGCACGGGCACTATCTTCATTGTCTGCCTCCTCACCCTCTTCCCCCTGGCAATCTATGAATCTTCTATAGAGAAGATAACTCTCTATATGACCGCTATTTTCAAATACGCGCCATATCAATTCTTTCATATACTTGCCTCCCCAAACACATAATTTTATCATCTATGTTAGATTGCCCGAGAAATTTCGTGTTTATTCGATATAAATTTTGTTAGTTATATCCTAGATCCTTGAGTACGCCAATATTATCACGCCAATCATCCTTTATCTTGACCCAAAGCTCAAGATACACCTGTACCCCAAGAAGTTTCTCTATGTCCTTCCTAGCCTTACTGCCTATTTTTTGTAACATCCTACCTTGTTTCCCGATTACAATACCTTTATGAGATTTCTTCTCACAATATATAGTCGCCCTTATATCTACAAGTGGTCTATCCTCCCGCTCTTCCATATGGGTTATTTCAACACCAATTCCATGGGGTATCTCTTCATGGAGATACTCAAGCGCCTTCTCCCTTATAAGTTCAGCTATTATAAACTGCTCTGGCTGATCAGTCACCATCCCAGGAGGATAATATTGGGGACCATATGGCATATGTTCTACTAGAATAGATTCAAGCTGAGATATATTTTGGCCTTGCAATGCCGATATAGAAACTATCTGATCTGCTATACCCATATTCTCAATCTCTCTTATTCCCTCTTCTACCTGGGAGAGATCAGATACATCTATCTTATTTAACGCAACTATAATTGGCGTATTGATATCCTTAAGTGAACGGGCAATACGCCTGTCTCCACTCCCTATTCCATCTGCTATATCCACTACAAATAAAATGGCATCGACATCGTCAAAAACACTTCTTACTACCTTTGCCATATAGTTACCTAGCTTATTCTTAGGTCTGTGGATCCCTGGAGTGTCAATAAATACTATCTGGTAGTCATCTCGTGTAAGTACACATTGTATCCGATTCCGAGTAGTCTGGGGTTTATCCGACACTATGGCAATCTTTTCCCCTATTAGTGTATTCATTATAGTTGATTTACCTACATTTGATCTGCCTATTATTGCAACAAACCCTGATCTATGCTTTGCCATATTCCTTTCACATCCTCATTTAAAACTTTGACAATATTAATTTTCCCCTAATTAGATAACATTTATAATATTTTGGATAGCATGGAGAATCCCTCTAATGCCTAACTAGATTCAAATTATAAAGTATCTTTTCTTCCTTTTTTCTCATCGCTAGTCTATCCATCTCATCTTCATGGTCATATCCAAGTAGATGTAAGATCCCATGAACTGTCAAAAAACCCAATTCTCTTCGAAAACCATGTCCATATTCTCTACCTTGGAGTTTCGCTCTCTCTAGAGATATAACTATATCACCTAGCATTACACATCCAGTTCCAGGATTTATATCATGTTTAATATGCTCCCCTTCTAAAGTCAGAGCACTATCAAACTCCAAAATGGGAAATGAAAGTACATCTGTTGGACTATCTACTTGTCTAAACTCTCTATTTAAATTTCTTATTGTATTATTGTCCACCAAAGTCACACATACTTCCCAATCAAAATCTATAGCTTCATACGTCAATACAGCATCTACACAGTTTTCAATTATATCTGTCAAATCATCTGTAATATCAATTATATCTTGTTCATTAATTATCTCAATGGCCATGCTCTCTCTCCTCTTTTAAATCTACCTCTGGGTACTCTATTCGCTCATGGAATATACCTGTTACTACGGCAGTAAAAGCCGTTGCAATGGTATCTAAGTCTGATAGGGTTATAGGGCATTCATCAAATTGACCATCCTCTAATTTTTCCCCTATAAGCTTACGTATCAATGCTTCTATCTTATCTGGAGTAGGCTCTGATAGGGATCTCACAGCTGCTTCTACCGTATCTGCTATCATTACAATTGCTGACTCCCTACTCTGAGGTTTAGGCCCTGAATATCTAAAGTCCTCTAGTTTCACATTTTCATTTGATTTTTTTGCCTCGTAATAGAAATATAGCACAGGTGTGGTGCCATGATGTTCGCATATAAAATCATTGATTACCTCCGGCACCTTATACTTTCGTGCAATATCCACACCATCTTTAGTATGCATTGTTATTATATGTGTACTGAGTGTAGGACTGATCTTATTATGGGGATTATCATTTAATAGCTGATTTTCCTTGAAAAAATATGGTCTCTTTAATTTTCCAATATCATGGTAATATGCCCCCACACGGGCCAATAGATCATTTGCCCCTATTGCATCCGCTCCACTTTCAGCCAAATTTGCTACCAATACACTATGATGGTATGTCCCCGGCGCCTCTACTAATAGACGCTTTAAAACTGGTTGATTTGGGTTTGACAACTCTACGAGCTTAAGCGGTGTTATAACCTTGAATAGATTCTCCCATATGGGCAATGTCCCTATAGCGAAAACTGCCGATAAAACACCTCCACCGAAACCCCATAGTGCCGGCTGCAAAGTGCTCTTGATTGTTCCAGTCCCCATTAAATCCATACCTATTATAGCTACAAAATTGACAAGACCTGCCCCTATCCCAGCCAATACCACATCATTTCTCTGCTGGGAATTCTTTACAATATATATGCCCATAATGCCACCACTTAGGGACATTATGCCTATACCTAAGTTGCTGTCTAACAATATACTGACTAAAATGGCAATTGAGATATTCACAATAGCTGCCAATTCCGGCTTTAAAAGTATAGCAAGAAGAATCCCCGCCATAGCGCCCGGTACCATGTATATATTGAGGTGAGACATTGCATAGCAAAGTAGCAATACCAGACACATTATCGTACTCACCATGAGAAGACAACGTGGTGAATTGGCGATCTCCCTCTCAAAATATACAAAATACAAACCTGTAAGTAATAAAATCATAAACACTATAAGTCCGATACCTACTGTAAATGACATATCTACAGTATCGTCCTTTATAATCCCCAACTCCTTCAATACCTCTAGCTGATTTTCGGTGATGGGCTCTCCTGCCTGTACTATATATTGACCTTTTTTGTATATCACACGTTCAACCATCGTAGCAGTTTTTTCCTTCTCAACCTCTGTTGCCTTGTGATCGTATAACATATTGGGTTTTATGACATTAGCACCTATATTCCCCCCTAATATCTTTAGCTCATTAGATATAGGAAGGTTCCTTACACCATCTCTCAATGCATTACGAGCTTCATATATATCCTCCTGCTTTATACCTGGCCCTAGTATATCCTCTATAATATCCACAAGTTCCTGTTGCAACAGCTCAAGCTCCCCGTGTTCTGCCTCTACACAAGTTATAATATCTTCCTTTGATAACCTCATAGGGAGTTCTCCTGAAAGCTCGTCCAAAAAATCGTCATCTAAGACTTCATTTTTATATAGCTCCTCTACGCCATTATCTATATTCTTCTCTGACTGAACTGACCCCTCATTTTGGCTTCCCTCTAAACTAGAGTCTTTATCCCTATCTGCCTGCTGAGTAGCTTTTTCAATGATTGCCTTTTGCCGTTCATCCACTTTATATCTTATAATCTGGATTGAATCAAACATATTATACATGTCCTCTACGGCATCGTCAGTTATCTGCTCATCAAGCCGGTATACAGAAGGCACCTTAGCCTTTGCCTGTTCTAACTTTTCCTGGGTAAGAAGTTTATCCTCCACATCTCTAGGAGCCTTTATGGGTTCTTCAATTATATCGCCAATATTTAAGTCATACTGCTTAGGCGAAAGGGCCAGAAGCATTATCCCAAAAATTATTATATATGTGCCCATACCTATGAGCACACCTTGAAAAACACTGCTCTTTAAAAAATTAAATAGGGGAGGCAGGTTTGCCCTTGTTTTCCCCTCTGGAGTTGCCCTACTCATGCTTAATCCCCTTCTTTGGCTACCCTAGCCTTCTTTTTATCGTAGCGCTCGTAAGCCTGTACTATCTTCATCACTAGCTCGTGACGAACTATATCTCTATGGGTAAGATTTATAAATTCTATCCCTTCGATGTCCTTTAAGACATAAGTTGCATCTATAAGCCCAGACTCTTGATTTTTAGGCAGATCTACCTGGGTGATATCCCCAGTTATAACAGCCTTTGAACCTACGCCTAGACGAGTCAAAAACATCTTCATCTGCTCTGGGGTTGTATTTTGTCCTTCGTCTAGAATTACAAATGAATCATCGAGGGTTCTACCCCGCATGTATGCAAGGGGCGCTATCTCTATGATGCCACTATCTACTAATTTAGGATATGTCTCTGGACCTAAGAGTTCAAATAAGGCATCATATAGAGGACGTAAATATGGGTCTACCTTATTTTGTAGATCCCCTGGTAAAAAACCTAACTTTTCACCAGCTTCGACGGCCGGTCGAGTTAAGATTATACGATTTACCTCTTTAGCTTTAAATGCCGCAACAGCCATAGCCACGGCAAGATAAGTCTTCCCGGTGCCAGCAGGACCTATTCCAAAGACTATATCATTATCTCTTATAGCATTTACATATAATTTCTGCCCAAATGTCTTGCACTTGACCTGCTCGCCTCTATGGGTTATACATACAACTTCAGTTATAATTTCCTCTATCAGATCCTCCCTCCCCTCAAAGGCCAATGATATAGCATAACGCACATGTGTCTTATCAATATTCTCACCACGATCTATTATATCCAAAAGTTTTTTGATTACCACATATGCCAGCTCTACCCTTGATTCATCTCCAATTATCTTTATATGGGTATCCCTGACCAATACATTTACGTCTAATTCATCTTCTATAAGTTTTATATTTTGATCAAAATTTCCAAACAAAATAATTGAACTTTCCATATCAGGTATTTCAATGTCTCTCTCCCTCACTAGACTCTTCAATAGGCATTTCCTCCCAATTAATTGTGATCTGCTCCTCTACTCCAATATCTTCTAATACTTCAAAATATGCAGTGCACATAATTCTTTCTCCCTCTATGATATCGTATTTATAGGTTTTGTCAATAATTTTCCCTCCATCTGGAACGCTCTTTGCAATCTGTATAGAAGCCAATTTTTTTGCCTCTTCTTTGGCTTTCTCAATTGCAGTTTCATCGGACAGGGTTTCAAGCTCGTAATATTCCCTAACTAGAAATTCTAATGGAATAAATCTACCTTCTCCAAAGAATAACTCACTTTTCTCCAATACTTCATATTCCTCAAAGGAAATAGGTTCAACTATGAAATCCACAATATGGTCACCTAGTTTAATATATTTACATTTGGCAGTTTTCCCCGTCTTTTTGTGTTTAAAATCTTTTATATTTGTTTCAGTCTCCGTTTCATACCAAGTCCTTGCCAGTATATCTCCCATGGCATGTACATATCTCACTCCAGTCGTATCGGCATAGTCAACTATACCACTTACAAGGAGTTCTCCTTGCTCCACTACATCCCCTTCTTCCACTGTGGGGAATCCCTCCAACACCGTCATCTTATGTATAATACCTGCCTTATTAGCCACTATATTACATGGTGTTTCCATATCTAACATATCAGGTGGTTTGACCGTTTCAACTAACCTTATTATAGCCTTAGTACCCTTAAGTTCTATACTTATCCACGATATATCAGGAATTTCTATCATCATCTTATTCTCAATATGGGCTATATCTATAGAGCCTTTAAACACACCTTCAACTATCCCCAATCCACCTAGCTTTTCTCTTATGATATCTTCATCCATACTCTCCAATCCTCTTATTTCCACTACCCATATAAAAGACGATATCCCGTATATGAGCAAACAAAATATAATTAATCCTATTATGAGGCCTTTGCGCCGTTTGAACTTATATATGGCAAAAGGTAGACCCCTTTTATCTATTATACTGATCCTACATCGAACCTTTTTTTGAACCTGCCTGAGACATTTAAAATCTCTTATCCCCATACAGGCTATTAGAGTAGTAGGGCTAGTCCGCTTTACACTCCACATGTATATACCCTTTAGTACAGTGAGATTCATAAACTTCTCTAAAGAAAGTCCCTCTATCTCTATTACTATATATCCTATAAAGAAATGCCATATCCTCATTATCAACATGACCACCACCCCGTATGAAAGGCTTAGGTATATTTTAGCTTTTCTATAGTTCCAGATATTATTATGTCATCGCTGGCAATATTACGAAGACTCATATCCTGACCACCTATTTTTATAACTCCAATAGATGAATTGACTCTTATGCGTTCAGGGGTATATTCAATTATACCCTTATGATTTTCCACAAGCATCTGAATGTTCCCTATCATACTCACTTTAGGTAGATCTAGAGTTATCTCCTTGGGAAGCTCAAATGCATCTGATACCTTGGCCTTCACATCTTCAATTTTTTTACCCCGCATATCTTCGACCCCCCAACAATATATAGATATGCAAAGTAACCAAAAACTAGAAGAAAAAAAGCGGTATACATACACCGCTTATATCTGCATTTATATTTAAGTGGAGATAAGAATTTCACACTATAATAAAGGGGTTGTGACAAAACTAATTAGTTTTGTCACAACCCCTTTTATAGTTATTGCAGATGTCGCCTTGCAATTTGATTTACAAGTTTGCCATCAGCTCTACCTTTTAGTTTAGGCATTAGCACTCCCATGACTTTTCCCATGTCCTTCATACCATCGGCACCAAGTTCTTCAATTGTATTGGCGACTATGGTATCTATCTCATTTTCAGTCAATTGCTGAGGAAGGTAATCCTTCAGTATTGCCATTTCAGTCTTTACATCTTCAACCATATCAAGGCGATTACCTTTTTGGGCTGCCTCTAATGATGCTTTTCTCTTCTTAAGTTCGCTAGATATAACTTCAATTATTCCCTCATCATCTAGCTCTATCTGCTCATCCTTTTCCCTTTGCAGTATAGCAGCTCTCACCATAGTTATGGTATTCTTTTTTATGTCATCTTTTTCCCGCATGGCAATTTTAAAGTCTTCCATTAACCGCTTTTTAAGTTCCATAGATTCACTTCCTTAATATCTTCTTCTCTTCCTACGAGCAGCTTCAAACTTCTTCTTTCGTCTAACGCTAGGCTTTTCATAGTGCTCCCTCTTTCTCATTTCAGACATGACACCCGAACGGGCACATTGACGTTTAAAACGCCTTAGAGCATTCTCAAAAGATTCATTTTCTCCAACCTTCACTTCTGACATCTAACTTCCCTCCCTCCGCTAGGACAAATTAACCATCCCCTGAACATAGAGCATCATGGGAAATGCAATATTTATATGCATATATAGTATATTATACGCCAATAAAATTTAATATGTCAACATTAAATTGCCTAACTCAACCTGGGGGCCAGGTTAGAGCCCTTCCACCTAATAGATGATAATGTAGGTGCCCCACCGATTGTCCACCATCTTCGCCACAGTTTGCAATTATCCTATAGCCGGTATCCTGTACTCCTAATTGTTCTGCCAAATAAGGTATTTTGACAAATATATGCGATACAACTTCTACCATACCTTCCTCTATGTGGTTTAGTGATGGAATATGCTGTTTGGGAATTATCAAGACATGCACAGGAGCTTGTGGCTCTACATCCTCAAATACCAATATGGTACTGTCCTCATATATGACCTTTGAGGGTATCTCTTTATTTGCTATCTTGCAAAATATACAATCTGACATTTTCTCACCTCCACAAAGAAGACTAGATTGAACACCTAATCACCTAATGTATTCTATACAGGAACTCAAAAACCTTCTTTTTTGCTATTTCCCTTTATACTACCAAATAAAACTCCATCCCCTACCTTATCTAGTATTACAGGTAATAATTTATTTTGTATATCGATGTCACTTCTTGCCATCACCTTAATATAATTATCTGTATAGCCTTCGTACATATCTCCGTCCATCGACACACGCTGCTCAAACAATACTCTCTCTTCCTTGCCTAGAAACCTATTCATAAACTGCTGTTCCATTTTATCGCCTAGAGTTATGAGCATATCACTTCTCTCCTGCTTCACCTTTGAAGGTACTTGATTTTTAAATCTGGCTGCAGGAGTACCCTCTCTAGGCGAATATTTGAACACATGTATTTTACTAAATGCCATCTTCTTTACAAACTTATATGTCTCATCAAACTCCCTATCAGTCTCACCTGGGAAACCCACCATAACATCCGTAGTTATGGCTACATCTTGGTCTGCCCGTCTGAGTGTTTCCACAATTTCCCCATATTCATATGCGGTATATCGGCGCCCCATACGCTTTAATGTACTATCACTACCACTTTGAAGGGATATATGGAAATGCGGGCATAACTTAGGGAGAGACATAAAGACATCTATAAATCTTCTATCTATATATGTGGGCTCTAGGGAGCCCAGTCGTATACGCTCCAAACCATCTATATTGTGAATAGCTCGTATCAGATCCATAAGATCCATATCATGTCTATCTCTACCATAGGACGTGATATGGATACCTGTCAATACTACTTCCTTGAATCCTGCCTCAACAAGCCTCCCTACCTCTTCTACTACATACTCAGGGTCTCTGCTCCTTATAGGTCCTCTAGCATAAGGTATTATGCAATAAGTGCAAAACTGATTACACCCCTCTTGAACTTTTATAACCGCCCTCGTCCGTTCACTATATGATGAGATGGGTGTCTCTTCAAACATACGCTCCTTCATCACATCGGACACACCATTTATAGGAAGTCCCGTCTTGTCTATTCTATCTATATAATCTACTATATTATGTCTATCCCTACTGCCAAGTACCAATTTGATACCTGGTATAGCAAATAGGGTATCTGCCTCCCTTTGGGCATAACATCCTACTGCACCTATTATGGCATTTGGGTTTTTCCTATGAGCCTTCCTAAGCATCTGCCTAGACTTTCTATCGCTCAGATTAGTGACAGTACAAGTATTGACTATATATACATGGGCATATTCATCAAAATCTACTATCTCATATCCACTGTCTACAAATTGTTCCATCATAGCATGTGTATCATATTGATTGACCTTACACCCTAAAGTATAAAATGCTACTCTTTTTTTTGAACCTATCTCCATTGCCACTCCTCCAAATAAAACATTATGGCAGATATGACGGCTATACTCACAGTTTCTGTCCTAAGTATTCTAGGCCCTAAAGTTGTTATATGCCATCCATTCTTCCTAGCACTTTCTGCTTCGTCCATGGAAAAGCCACCTTCAGGTCCTATGAATATCCCTATATCTTCTATGGTACGAGTAGATGTAAGTAGTTTATTTAAACTTAATTTCCTCTCTTCTTCCCAAAAAAATATCATAAGTTCATGTTGCTTAAGTATGCCTTCAGTAAATGATATGGGGTCTTTCACATATGGTATAATAGCCCGTTTACTTTGCTTTGCTGCTTCTTTAGCAATTCTCTGCCAACGCGTAGTTTTTTTGTCAATATCGGATGGCCCTTTAAATCTTACGATCGTCCTCTCTGTCATAATAGGAACTATACTATATATTCCTAACTCTACACCCTTTTGAATTATGGTATCCATCTTGTCTCCCTTTGGTAGACCTTGATACAATGTGATCTTACAACTTGGCTCACTTATAGATGGATGACTTTCCACTATTGTTCCAGATACTACATCCTTGTCTATACGGGATATTTTACCAATATAATCTGTTCCATCTAGATCGCATAACTCTATAGTATCGCCGCCCCTAAGGCGAATCACCCTACCTATGTGTCTAGCATCGTGTCCATATATGTGAAATTTGCCATTTTGTATATGGGATCTCTCTATGAAAAATCTATGCACATCTACTCACCACAACTGCCCATTCCCCTAAAGTAATGCTCTCAACCTCATAAAAGCCATTATCTTTCAATGCTGTCTTTACCTCATCTAACCTCTCCAGTATAATACCCGAAACGATAAATAATCCATTCTCATTTAGAAATGAACCTATATCACGTGAAAGTTCAATTATTACATCAGATACTATATTTGCCACTACTATATCAAACTGCCCCTCTATATTATCTAAAAGATTACCATGAATTATATCTACCCTATCATCGGTATTATTTCTCTCACTATTTACCTTGGCTATATGTGTCGCTCTTTCATCTATGTCTACTGCGACAGCCCTCTTAGCCCCTAATAATACACTGGAAATAGCTAAAATACCTGTACCACATCCAATGTCCAAAACTTCATGAGAATGAGCTATATACTTTTCTAACATCCTTATGCATAGTATGGTGGTTTCATGAGTACCCGTACCAAATGCCATACCCGGATCTATATCCACCACTACCTCATCGTAACTCGGTAAATACTCCTCCCATGTAGGTTTTACAACAATTCTATTCCCTATCTTTTTTGGTTTAAAATACTTTTTCCAACTATTTGTCCAATCCTCATCTTTTACATTTGTAAGAGTTATTTCACAAGAACCCACATCCAATCCTATATCCCCAACACAGAGACCTTGAATTCTATCCCTTATATATTGGAGTTTATCATGGAATGTGTCATCCTCTCGTAAATACCCTCTAACTTGTACAGTTTCATCTATTATAGTCAGTAGGCTCTCGTCGATATAATCCCAATCGCCATCCTGAGATTTAAGAGTCTGTATATCATTTGGATCCTGAATTACAACACCTGGTACACCTACCTCATATAAAATTTGGGATACAATATCAACACCTTCCGATGTAGTGCTCACAGCTATCTCAATCCAATCCATTTGATAAGGGGCCTCCTTCTCTTGGTTCTACATTCCAAATGCGTCTTTCATCTTATCAAAAAAACTCTTTCTCTCATCATGATACTCTTTGCCGCTTGTCATTTTTTCAAACTCTCTGAGTAAATTTTTCTGTTCATCATTTAATCGTCTCGGAACCATTACTTTGACAGTAACATATTGATTGCCTCTACTTCCACCCCTTAGATGTGATATTCCCCTATTTTTCAGGGTAAAAGTAGAACCTGTCTGTGTACCTTCAGGCACCTTGAATTTTTCAGTCCCCTCTAAGGTAGGTATTTCTATCTCTGCACCTAGCGCAGCTTGGCCAAAGGTAATAGGCACCTCACAATGTATATCGTAACCTTCACGCTTAAATAGCTTATGTGGCTTAACACTAATATATACATATAGATCCCCAGGTGAGCCACCTCGTTCTCCTATATCCCCTTCACCTCGAAGGGTAATTGCCTGACCATTGTCTATACCTGCTGGTATTTTGACATTTATCTTGCGCCTAGTTCTCACTTTACCCATACCACGACATTTATCACATGGATCATTTATTATTGTCCCTTCACCACTACACCTATCACATGTCTTCACATTCACAAATCTTCCAAAAGCAGTAGTTTGAGTAAATCTCACCTGACCTGTACCATTACATTCAGAACACGTTACGGGATCAGCACCTTCCTTGCCACCTGTGCCCTCACAATCAGGACATTCCTCCATACGGACTACCTGTATTTCCTTTTCAGCACCAAAAGCTGCCTCTTCAAAGGTTATCTCCAAATCGTATCTAAGGTCAGCTCCCCTAACTGGCCCTCTTCTTCTATGCCTTGTTCCCGTAGTCGTGCCACCACCGAAGAACATGTCAAATATATCACCAAGACCACCATCACCAAATCCATCAAAGTCAAAACCACCGAAGTCTTGACCATTGGCACCAGCATGCCCAAATCTGTCATAGGCAGCTCGCTTTTGTGGATCACTTAAGACTTCATATGCCTCATTTACTTCTTTAAATTTCTCTTCAGCTTCTGGATTATCTGGATTTAGATCGGGATGGTATCTCTTGGCCAATCGCCTATACGCTTTTTTTAAATCGTCATCAGTTGCATCTCTATCTACACCTAATATTTCATAATAATCTCTCTTGGACAACTTCTATCACCACCCAACTTCTAAAAAATAAAACCTTTAAAAAGCCAAAGCCTTAAGGCTTTGGCTTTTTAAAGTATATTTATTATATATCATTTATTCATCATCGTCTACTACTTCATAATCTGCATCTACCACATCATCGTCATCTCCACCATCTGGGCCTTGTCCTTGGCCTCCTGACTGGGCTCCTGCTTCTCCTGCTTGTTGTTGGTATATCTTGCCAAAGACTTCATAGGATACCTGTGACAGTCTCTCCGATGCAGACTTTATCTTTTCTATATCATTTTCCTCTATAGCCGATTTGGTAGCATCTAACTCTGTCTGTATTCTATCTTTATCTCCTTGATCCAACTTATCACCTAGCTCATCTAGCGTTTTTTGAGTGCTATATACTAAAGAATCAGCATTATTCTTTACCTCGATGGCTTCTTTTTTCTTTTTGTCCTCTTCTGCATGCATCTCTGCCTCTTTTACTGCCTTATCGATCTCTTCCTCGCTCAAATTACTAGATGCTTGTATGGTTACCTTCTGTTCTTTGCCGGTACCTAAATCCTTGGCAGACACGTTTACAATTCCATTTGCGTCTATGTCAAATGTAACTTCTATCTGTGGCACACCTCGTGGAGCTGGTGGTATACCGTCAAGGCTAAAACGTCCTAATGTCTTGTTATAGGCTGCCATCTCACGCTCCCCTTGAAGTACGTGAATCTCAACACTGGTCTGCCCATCTGCAGCTGTTGAAAATATCTGACTCTTCTTTGTGGGTATAGTAGTATTTCGCTCTATCAACTTTGTAAATACACCACCCAATGTTTCAATTCCAAGGGATAGAGGAGTTACATCAAGTAGAAGTACATCTTTGACATCTCCACCTAATACCCCTGCCTGTATTGCTGCACCTAGAGCCACGCATTCATCAGGATTTATTCCCTTATGTGCCTCTCTGCCAGTAAGCTTTTTGACAGCTTCTTGGACAGCAGGAATTCGCGTAGATCCTCCTACTAATATAACCTTATCGATCTCATTAGATTTAAGTCCTGAATCTTTGAGAGCCTGCCTTGCAGGTTCCATTGTCTTCTCCACTAGATCAGCAGTAAGTTCTTCAAACTTTGCCCTACTAAGTGAAGCATCCAAATGTTTGGGACCAGACGCATCAGCTGTTATAAAAGGCAAGTTAACATTGGTAGTCAATACAGAGGATAGCTCTATCTTTGCTTTCTCGGCTGCCTCTTGAAGCCTCTGATGTGCCATTTTGTCCTCTCTAAGATCTATACCATTGTTTCGCTTAAATTCCTCAGCAAGATAATCAACTATTCTATTGTCAAAATCATCGCCACCTAGTTTATTATTCCCACTAGTAGCAAGTACTTCAAATACTCCGTCACCTATCTCCATTATAGATACATCAAATGTACCCCCGCCCAAGTCATATATCATTATCTTTTGGTTTGTATCCTTATCCAATCCATAGGCAAGTGCAGCTGCAGTTGGCTCATTTATTATTCTAAGCACCTCAAGCCCTGCTATTCTACCAGCATCCTTTGTAGCTTGCCTTTGACTGTCGCTAAAGTATGCAGGTACAGTTATTACAGCCTGAGTTACCTCTCCGTCTAGATACGCTTCTGCATCTTGTTTGAGCTTTGTCAGAACCATGGCAGAGATCTCAGGTGGGGTATAGTCCTTATCATCTATTTTGACCTTTTTATTAGTACCCATATCCCTCTTTATGGACGTTATAGTCCTATCGGGATTGGTTATAGCTTGCCTCTTTGCAATTTGACCTATTAATCGTTCACCATCTTCAGAAAAAGCTACCACAGATGGTGTAGTACGTTCACCTTCAGCATTGGGAATTACAGTGGCTTCTCCACCCTCCATTACTGCAACACAAGAGTTAGTAGTTCCCAAATCGATACCAATTATCTTTCCCATATTACATTTCCTCCTTTTATGACATCAAACTAATATATTGAATTATTTTGTAACTTTAACCATGCTATATCGTATTACCTTGTCCTTATACTTATAACCCTTTTGTAGTACTTCAACCACAGTATTTTTCTCCTGACCTTCCTGTGCATCTTGTTGGGCAACTGCATGATGAAATTCAGGATCAAAGGGTTCTCCAATGGCCTTGATCTCTTCTACTTGAAGCTTTCCAAGCACATCTTCAAACTGCTTTCTCACCATGTCTATACCTTCTATAAAAGCCTCAGAACATTCCCCTTCCTCCATTGAGCACAAGGCCCTCTCCAGATTATCAAGCACAGGAAGAAAGGCAGAAACTGTATCACTTACTCCCGAATCATAAAATTCAGCAGATACATTTTTGTTCCGTCTTCTAAAATTATCAAAATCAGCCTGAACTCGCTGTGCAAGAGCTAAATGTTCATCCCGCTCCCTCCCTAGCTGTTCAAGCTGTTTTTTTAGTTTTTCTGTGCATGACACATTCTTTTCATCTTTCTGTGTACATGACGCTTCCTTTTCATCTTCTGTGTGTCCAGCTGGCGTATCAACAGTTTCATCATTGTTTTCTTCGCGCAACTCTTCTTTGTGTTTATCCACATCGCACATGTATATCACCTTCCCAAACTCGTTATTAAGCCTGTTATTTAATCATTCAATAGCTGAGTTAGATAATGACTTAGGCATCTACCCATATAATCCATAACTGAAAACACCTTTGAATATTCCATTCGCGTAGGACCTATGAGCCCGATGGTGCCTATCACCCTATCACCTATATGATAAGTAGCTGTAACTATACTACTATCTTTCATATTTGGATGGGTATTCTCTGAGCCAATTGTAACTGTAACTCCACCATCACCTAAATTATTTATTATATCATATATAAGTGCTGGCTCTTCCATAATATCTAAAAAAGCCTTTGCTTTATCTAGATCATGATACTCAGGGAAATTTAAGATGTTACCAGTCCCATATAGATATACTTTTTTCTTCTCACGTTCGGTAAGACTGTCTGTCAATGCATCTATTACCTTATTGAATATCTGTCTATTTATAGCAAGTTCTTTTCTTATCTCAGGTATTACTAGGGAATTTATCTCGAAAAAACTCTTGTCTCTGAAACACTCTGTAAGCATATTTGAAACTTTTTCTAAATAACTAGGCTCCACACCCTCTGGAAACCTCACTATGGTATCCCTTATTATACCTGAATTGGTGACAACTATAAGCAGTGCAAATTCACCGTCTATAGGCATTATCTGTACTTTCTTTATCAAGACTTTGCTCAGCTCAGGTTTGAGCACAATACTAGTATAATTTGTTATGTCAGATAATATCTTAGCTGTTTGTTCTATGAGCTCTTCTGTCTGCCTAGTTTTAATTGCATATAGATTCTTTATGCTCTCTGCCTCCCTCGGCGTCAGCGACCTAACCTCCATAAGATGATCTACATATAGCCTATACGCCTTATCAGATGGAACGCGCCCCGCCGATGTATGGGGTTGTTCTAGATAACCCATCTCCTCTAAATCTGCCATCTCATTCCTTATAGTCGCTGGGCTTACCCCCAAATTATACTTTTTAGCAATAGTCCTCGACCCCACAGGCTCTCCCGACATAACATAGTCATCTATTATTGCTCGTAATATCCTAAGCTTCCTCTCACCTAACCGCATAGTTATCACCCCCTATAGGTCAATATTGTTAGCACTCACTGCCATTGAGTGCTAATTCTAATGATAAAGTATCACTTCTTAGCCTCTTTGTCAATACGTTTTTAAGAATTTATCCCATATAATCTAAAAAATCAAGAAGAATAGTATTTTGTATGTCCATTCCCCTAGGTGTAAGGAATATTGCCTTATGATCCTCCTCAAGTAAGCCATCCTCTTTGAGTAAGGATATGATATCCCCATAATAAGAATCTAATGAGCTACCAAAGCGTTGCTTAAATTCTAACTTATTGACCCCCTCAGTTAAGCGCAGCCCCATCATAATCATCTCAAAACGTTCTACATCCCTAGCTATATACTCTTTATGCTCTACTCCCTGACCATTTTTATTCATAGCATATATATACTGTTCAATATCCTGATAATTATACTGCCTCATCCTATCTATATATGAATGGGCACCGCATCCAAATCCCATATACTCTCTATCTTTCCAATATATTAGGTTATGAACACTTTTGCGTCCTCCCTTTGCAAAATTTGATATTTCATATTGGATATATCCTCTATCCTTGAGAAATGAAATCCCTTCATGATACATATACCTCTCCGTGCTCTCGTCAATAGGCTGTACTACGCCATCTTGCACCATGGTACATAGTGCTGTTCCCTCTTCTATCTTGAGGCTATATGCCGATATATGCTCAACTTTAAGACTACATACATTTCTAAGTGTATCCATCCATTCCTCCACTGTCTGATTTGGAAGACCAAACATAATATCCACACTTATATTGTCAAAACCTGCATCCCTTGCCCACTGTATATTGGACACCACCTGCTGCGAGTCATGTATACGACCTAGAAATTTCAACAGTCTATTTTGCCATGCTTGCACACCTAGACTGAGCCTATTTATACCAAAACTCTTCAAATCCAAGAGTTTTCTCCTATCCAAGGTACCAGGATTCGCCTCTATTGTTATCTCCGCATCATCTTCTATATTAAAATGTAAATAACAAGTTTCAAGTATATTACCTATATAGGATGTCTTAAAATAGGTGGGAGTTCCCCCACCTATATATATGGATTTTATATTATAATCAGATAGTTTGCCTCCTACTGAAGTCATCTCCTCTAACAGCGCATTTAGATATGGTTCCATATATGATTCAGCACCTGCATAGGACGGGAAATCACAGTATAGGCATTTTTGTTTACAAAATGGTATGTGTATATATATACCTATTTCTTTATCATCCATAATTTGAAGCCCCCTAGTCTATCTTGAGTACAGCCATAAATGCCTCCTGAGGTATCTCTACACTACCTATCTGTCGCATCCGTTTCTTGCCTTCCTTCTGTTTTTCTAGAAGTTTACGTTTTCTACTTATATCTCCACCGTAGCACTTGGCAAGTACATCCTTTCTGAGTGCCCGTACAGTTTCCCTTGCAATTATCTTGTTGCCAATAGCCGCCTGTATGGGTATCTCAAACTGCTGTCTTGGTATGACCTCCTTGAGTTTTTGCGCAATTGATCTGCCCCTTGCATATGCTTCATCCTTATGAACTATTGTAGATAGAGCATCTACTACTTCCCCATTCAAAAGTATATCTAATTTCACAAGTTCTGATACCTGATAATCCTTCACCTCATAATCGAGGGAGGCAAAGCCCCTTGTCCTAGATTTAAGGGCATCAAAGAAATCATATACTATTTCATTTAGAGGAAGATCATATGTTATGACAACCCTCACTTCATCTATATATTCCATATGTCTATAATTCCCTCTACGTTCTTGACACAGCTCCATGACAGCGCCAACATAATCAGAAGGTGTTATTATCTGTGCCTCTACAACAGGCTCTTCCATATATTCTATTTCAACCTCCGGTGGCATATCAACTGGATTTGAGATTTCAACGGTTTCACCATCGCTTTTCACAACCTTATATACCACACTAGGTGCAGTTGTAATTATATCTAGATCGTATTCTCTTTCTAATCTCTCTTGAACTATCTCCATGTGGAGTAAGCCTAAAAATCCACATCTATATCCAAATCCAAGGGCTGCTGATGTCTCAGGATCGAATATAAGTGAGGCATCATTTGTTTGGAGCTTTTCTAGGGCATCTCTAAGATCATCGTAATCTGAACCATCCGCCGGATATATACCACAAAACACCATGGGAACAGCTTGTCTATAACCAGGTAATGCCTCTTTAGTAGGCCTCTCCACATGGGTTATAGTATCACCCACCCTAGCATCGCGTACGTTTTTTATGCTAGCTGCAACAAAACCTACATCGCCAGCTTTAAGTTCATCTACTGGGTGAAGCTCAGGCATGAATACCCCTACATCAGTAACCTCAAACTCCTTACCCGTCGACATCATAAGTATCATATCTCCTACCTTAAGCGTTCCTTCTACTACCCTTATATGACATATAACTCCCCTATAGCTATCATAGAATGAATCAAATATGAGTGCTTTTAAGGCAGCAGTTTCGTCGCCTTCAGGTGGTGGCACATGGTCTATTATACAGTCTAGAACCTCGTGTATTCCTATACCTTCCTTTGCAGATATAAGTGGAGCATTCTCTGCATCTAGACCTATTACCTCTTCTATTTCCTTCTTTACTACATCCGGTTGTGCCCCGGGTAAATCTATCTTATTTATAACAGGTATTATCTCTAGATCGTGTTCTAGAGCAAGATATACATTGGCGAGGGTTTGCGCCTGTATGCCTTGCGATGCATCGACTACCAATATAGCCCCTTCACATGCCGCCAAACTCCTAGAAACTTCATAGCTGAAATCCACATGGCCAGGCGTGTCTATAAGGTTTAACACATATTCTTGCCCAGCGCGCTTATACATAAGCTTAGCAGCTTTAGCCTTTATGGTAATACCACGCTCCTTTTCAAGATCCATACTGTCTAGAACTTGTTCTTCCATCTCCCTTTGTGTCATTACCCCTGTCTCTTCAAGCAGACGATCGGCAAGAGTAGACTTACCATGATCTATATGAGCTATTATACAAAAATTCCTGATTTTTTCTTGTCTGCTACTAGGCATCAAATCCTCTTCCTCCTTAAAAAGTTTTTATTATTTTCTAAAATAAAGTTTTATTCCATCCAATCTATTATATAATAGTTAATAAATATTAAAAAAGCAACCACAATAGGTGGCTACCAAAAAAGATAAATAGCTAACATTTGCAAGCTAAACATAAACACTTACCCGACAATATCCACCATAGCTTGACCTATATCCCTTAACCATTGTACTACATTATCATAGAAGCTTGCAATCTTATCCTCTATCCTCATCCATTTACTCCCTATGGTATACGCAATTTCATCTGTAGAACGTCTTATGTTATCCATGGATAACATATCCCTCTCCTCGGGTAAAGATGTGACCCTCATCATTGTATCATTTATTATGAGTATACCTCCAAGCAATATACAAATGCATAGAAGCAAACCTATGATAAAGCATATTTTCATGCGCTGTCGCCGGCGCCTCTGTCTATTTCTCGCTAATCTGCTCAAAAAAAACACCTCCATGCATATATTATCCATGAAGGTAGTATTATAATCATTTCACTATCTCGCCTAGTGCCTGGGCAATATATTCAGTCGTTCTCTCCGCCTCCGTGAGAGTGGTTAGATTGCTTCCCACCTCTATGAGTATTGCGTTTGTAGAGATATGTTGATTATATCGTCCATTCTGCACCATAACTGGCTTTGCAAGTCCTGGACATATCTCATTTACCTTATTTGTGAGCTTTAATGCAAACTTATAATTCTCCTTCCAATTTGGTTTCTCTTTAAAACCTCCTACGCTACCTTTTCCAGTACCTATTACAACCGATATCTTGGCCACTCTCTTTCCTTCTACCACTACAATCTCATCATCAGGGCTCTTGACCCCTTTTTTATATGCATTCCTGTGAATATCTATAAAGATCTTTAGAGAATCATACTCCTTCATCCTCTGGTTCAATGTCTCAAGGGAATTTACATATGACCTGTTGTAGTTCCCCTGTTCATGTTCTGTCCTGTCGTGGAGAGCGGGAATTCCCTGTTCTTTTAGATGGTGGGCAAGCACATCTCCAACTCGCACAACAGTATTATTTAAATCATCACTTCTAAAGGCCTCCTTGGTCGACTCCTTATATTTTCTATCCGGATCCTGCATATATGCCTCCCTAGAATGTGAATGATATATAAGTATTTGGGGGCCTTCTCCTGTAAGTTCTATAGGACCTAAATCGTCCTCTAGCTTCTCAATTACAATCTTTATGTCATCAGGTATCTTTAGCTCTTTGTCTAGTATTGGTTCTATACCATCTATCTCATCTCCAGGCTCTGCCACAACCTCTTGAGAACCATCTATATTATCTAACAACCCCCTATCTTCAGTCTTTCCCCTCGATACTCCTCTATCTAGTACTTTCATAAAGGGCATCTGATATATAAATAGCTCCCTAGGATCTTCTATTCCTCTAATACCAATATTGGTAAGGATATCTTTAAAAGACTGCTCTTTCACTTCTCTTTCAATATCATCCATGTCTAAATCTTCTTCCAATGATTCTCCATCGTTGTTATCCCATATAGAACGCTGTAGAACCCTAACGTAATCTATAGGCCCAACTACGTCCACGGGTTTACCCTTTATTAGTCTATACGTGAAAAATATAATCCCCATAGAAAGACATAACACCATCATATAATATATAAATTTAGATATACTAAAGACATTTCTTCCTTTCATACAATCATCCCCACCATCTACTGAAAGAAATATTAATTCTGATGAAATCCCTATCTCAACAATCTCCATAAAATTTCTATAGTCTCGGTCCGCCTTTTTATTAAAAGGTATTTTTTATATCGCTACTCTATAAAGAATATTCCCATTTTATATTTATTATGCATCTAATTCCCTTAAGTAGAATGCTTCTAAAAAAGTGGGTGTACAAATTATTAACTACCATAAATTAATTTATTGATAATGTCTAGCCTTATTAAAGTAGATTTTTCAGTTTAAATATTTAATGGAGAAATGTTCTTATCTCATCTAGGGATACATTGTTGTGCACAGCAAGATTGATACCGTCAGCAATTATACCGGAGATATTATCTATCATGATGTCCACATCTTTAGGAGTCACCACCAAATCCCCCATGTTCTCCGACAATATCTGACTCAACATGATATCAAGCTGTTCTTCACTTGTGAAATTTGCCTCACTAACTACCTGAGGAGCAGAATCTTGCATAAGCTTGAGCGTATCTCTGCCTATAGTATGAGCATATACTACAGTAGGCACTCCTATCGCTATGGTATCTGCCCCTAATGTCTCCTTATTCAAAGCCATTCGCTTGTTGCCTATGCCTGAACCTGGATTTATACCTGTATCTGCCAGCTGTATAGTAACTCCTATTCTATCTGTACGCCTAGAGGCAAGGGCATCTATTGCTATTACAACATCTGGATTTATCTTTTCTATAACACCCCTTATTATCTCACCTGTTTCAATACCCGTTATACCTAATACTCCTGGAGATATTGCACACACCGAACGCACTCGTTCATCTACCTTATCTGGAATGAGCTCCAATAGATGACGAGTAACCATAATTCGATCGACCACCTTGGGTCCTAATGAATCAGGAGTTATATTCCAATTCCCCAGTCCTACAACCAACACATTGGTATTGTCCGCTATTGAAACCAATCCCCTTATCTCCTGAGCTAGCTGTAAACTTAACTTCTCCTCAAATTCAGGATCTCGCTCTTTTATATACATAGATTCTAATGTAATATAATTGCCAACTGGTTTACCTATCCCCTGTTCCCCTATGGGAGATAGTACATGCACCCTATCTATACTTATTCCATCTATCTCTTCACTCTCTGTAGTAACACCTGGTATTTGCCCACCATCCACACCGTAAAGTTCCCTAGCTTCAACTGCTAAATCTGTACGAATACTCTTCATAGCTTTGCCCCTTTCAATTCTTTAATTTTGAATTTGACTAATTATAGCATCGTCTCTATACCTATTTTTTATTCAAAATCATATTAGGGCATATTTTTTGCAAATAATGTAGTGAAATATATTCTTTAAATGTATGACTTGTCAATTCCATATATCCATGATAAAATATCACTTGTCATTTAGCCTAAGGAGGTGAATGTTTTGCCAAACATAAGGTCAGCTAAAAAACGTGTAAAAACAGCTGAAACAAAAACGATTCGAAATAAAATGGTAAAGTCTAGAGTAAATACCTATACAAAGAAATTCAAAGTTGCAATAGAAGAAGGTAACTTGCAAGTTGCTAAAGAATTGCATCCATATGTAGTAAAACAGATTGATATGGCAGTGTCCAAAGGTGTTATACACAAAAATTCAGCTAATCGAAAAAAATCTAAATTAGCCACTGCACTAAATAAACTGGAAGAATCTAACCAAACAAGTGCATAGTTGAATATGATTAAAGCTTCCCATTACAGGAAGCTTTTTTGCACTGTGCACATGGAGAGTATAAGCATTTCAAGACCCAATCTTCCATCTGTTTTGCCTTGCTTTATGGAATGATCTAGTTTCAAGCAATCTGTGAAGGCCTGCCTAAGCTCTTCCTCAGTAAAATTCTGGCCCTGGCTTATATATTTCCCTACTCCATAGGGATGAATTTTTAACATAGAAGCTATCTGAGATCTAGAATACCCTCTCTGACTGTAGGATTTACACATATATATAAGTCTTATCTGCCTACCTATCATAGGTATTATAGAGTAGAATGCCTCTCCCTTATCTAACATTTCATCTAATAATCTCAAGGCAGAACCTGTAGACTTATTTCCTATTGCTTCCACCAGTTGGAATATGGAATGTTCCAAGGAAGGAATAATAATGCTTAAAACATGTTCCTGCGTTATTACATCGTCATCATGAGCAAAGGCAACTAGTTTCGAGAGCTCATTGTCAATATCATCTAAGTTTGTACCTATTAAACCTATAAATTCCTCTAAAGCCGGGCGTGTAATAGTCTTACCATGGGTAGCTAATTCTTTTGTTATCCACTGCTTCGCTTCCCCATCCTTTAGTTTACTAAAGTTCACTACACATCCAATTTTTTTAACCTTTCTATACAATGCCCCCCTACTCCCTATGCCATTTCTCACGTAAAATACCAAATTAGTACTAGAAGGAATGTCTTCTATATACTCCTTTAGTCTTTTCTGTTCATCAACATTACCATGATTATTTCCGTTTTGCCTCTTGTTCGTCAGATATATACTGTCCTTCACTACCACTAGGCGACGTTCTGCCATAAATGGCACCGTCTCGCATGCATTTATTATCTCATCTACTCCCACTTCGCTCCCATCTATTGTCTGATAGTTTAGATCTCTAAATTGGGGATCTAATAAGGCATCGGCAAGTTGGCTAAGTGCCTCCTCTTTCACATACTCCTCTTCCCCATAAAATAGATATATACCTGTAAGTTCCTTTCTCTGTATAGATTTAAAAAACTCCATATAATGCATATTATACACCCCAGTATCTCAACATAATTATCTAACAACTCATACCTGCCAAATAGCCTGTCGAAAAGGCTATCTGTAAATTAAACCCCCCTGTATATCCATTTACATCCATAACCTCGCCAGCAAAATACAACCCTCGTACCAACTTTGATTCCATAGTCTTGGGATCTATCTCTTTTACAGAGACACCACCCGATGTAACTATTGCCTCATCTATAGGTCTAAAAGATTTTATACTTAACTTTAATCTTTTTAAAAGAGTGACAAGCCCCTGTCTCTCTTCCTTCGTTATCTGATTTACTACCTTTTGAGAATGTATATTTGATAATTCAACAATAACTGAAATTAGTTTCTTAGGTAAGAGATCATCCAACGAATTAGAAAAGATCTTCCGAGAATATTTGTTAAAATCCCTTTGAACACGCCTATCTAGCTGTTCCATTGATAGGGCTGGCTTTAAATCTATTATAAGAGTGTACCTATTTTTGTCCAAATCATCTATACATGAACTGCCAGATAAGATTATGGGACCTGATACACCAAAGTGAGTAAATAGCATCTCGCCAAAATCTTCATATATTATATTCTGTTCTTCATCCACTATCTCAATGGCAATATTCTTAAGGGATAATCCTTGCAATTCTTTAACCCAACTTTCATACACCTCAAGGGGTACTAGCGCCGGCTTAGTAGGAACCAACGTATGTCCATTGCTACGTGCAAATCTATAGCCATCCCCTGTACAGCCTGTCTTAGGGTAAGATAGACCACCTGTGGCCACAACTACACTATCGCAATAGCGTTTGCCTCCCTCTTTAAGCTTCACATAGGATATATCGCCTCCCTTAGATACCACGTCCACTACTTCATCTCTTAATATTTTTACACCGCTTTTAGTCACAAGTGTCGACAGAGCATCTACAACATCAACTGCCCTATCCGACTTGGGGAATATTCTGCCTCCCCGTTCTACTTTAGTGTGTACACCGAGCTCCTCTAATAGGGACACCATATCCCAATTAGAAAACGCATTAAAAGCACTATATAGGAACTTTCCATTCACGGGAATATTGTCCACCATACCTTCTATATCAGTATCATTGGTTATATTACATCTTCCCTTACCTGTTATGAGCATCTTTTTCCCAAGTCTTCTATTCTTCTCTACTAAGTAAACATCTAATCCTCTGCGTGCTGCAGTAGCTGCAGCCATCATACCTGCTGCCCCACCACCTATCACTACTACCTTGTTTCCTTCTACCACTATTTCCACCTCAAAGTTATATTATAATTATCCAATTATAAACTATCCTGTAAATTCAATTTAGTTTATAAATCTATTTTCGACATGGACAGTCTAAATATAAAAAACCTCTTTTTGAATATATTTGCTTCTATAACCAAATATATTATCCATATACTATGTTGAAAATTATATCATACTTTTGAAATCTTTATTCAAAAAACTATATATGCTCCCCCTCATTAAATTATAGACAGCAAAAGATTAAATGGTATAGGAACATATGAAAGAAAGTATGTCTAATTATTCAGTAATGAATATATGTATCCTGAATAAATATGTATTTGATTATTGACAAAATTTCGTTTTTTATATATATTGAGCCTTGACAGTTAACCATTAAAATCATATGGAGGCAATGAAATGATAAAATATTTTACTGAGCTACATAACTTCTTTGGGAACAGCTCACCAGATGAACTTATTCATACTTATGGTAGCCCCCTATATGTATATAATGAGAGTATATTGAGACAGCGATGTAAGGATATGAAAGATCTTGTTGATTATCCCAATTTTATTCCCAGTTACTCATCTAAGGCAAACTCTAATTTAGAACTTCTAAAGATAATAAAAGATGAGGGGTTATATGCAGATGCCATGTCCCCCGGTGAAATATATGTACTGCTCAAGGCTGGTTTTAAACCCCATCAAATCTTCTATATAAGCAATAATGTATCTAAGGAGGAAATGAGCTATGCCATAGAGAAGAATATAACTATAAGCATAGATTCACTGTCCCAACTTAAAACCTATGGAGAATTAAATAGAGGTGGAACTGTTGCTATCCGTATCAATCCTGGCATAGGAGCAGGTCATCATAAAAAAGTAATAACTGCCGGTCGAGATACAAAGTTTGGAATAAATATAGAAGATATGGGAGAGGTTAAGACCATACTAAAAAATTATAATTTAACCCTGATAGGAATTAATCAACACATAGGTTCCCTCTTTTTAGAGCCCACTCCCTATATAAATGGAGCGAAATCTCTACTTGATGTCGCTAAAGATTTTAATGACCTTGAGTTCATAGATTTTGGTGGTGGATTTGGGATACCCTATAATAGACAAGAAGGAGAAAAACCACTTGACATAGATAAGTTGGGAACTACACTCTCCTCCCTCATGTATAGTTGGACTGAAAATAACAAAAAAGAAGTTGTGTTTAAAGCCCAACCCGGCAGATATATAGTGGCCGAGTGTGGAGTATTGCTAGGTAGTGTACACTCAATCAAACAAAATCACATAACCACCTATATAGGAACTGATATAGGATTTAATGTGCTTATGCGACCTGTACTCTATGATGCTCATCATGATATTGAGGTATATAGGGATGGAAAAGTACTTCCCTCTGGTAAATATGATAGGGAAGTAACCATAGTAGGCAATATATGTGAAAGTGGTGATATAATAGCACCTATGAAAAAATTGCCTCCAATAGAGATTGGAGATATAATAGGGGTTATGGACGCCGGCGCATATGGCTATTCCATGTCATCTAACTACAATAACAGACTAAGACCTGCAGAAGTACTTATTGATAGGAATGGACAGCCTACCCTAATAAGACGACGTGATATACTAGAAGATCTATTGAGAAACTTCAACCTTTAATGTATATATGTCCATGTCCATAAACTCAATTATTGCAATATATCAAGGTAGCCTATGACCTTTAGTAGATTATGAATCAATTATGATAATATTCAAAAGGAGGTTTTTTTGTGGATACAGTAATAATAGCCGACTCGTGTAGTGATCTACCATTGAGCTATATTAAAGAGCGAAATATTCCCATAATTAACTATACCTATATGGTGAAAGATAAGGAATATGTAGATGATTTTGGGCAAAGTCTCAGCTATGAGGATTTCTACGATGCTGTAAGAACAGGGGCTATGCCCACTACATCCCAGATAAATTCCCAAATCTTCTATAATGCTTTTGAAGAATATATAAAAAATGGGAAATCCGTAATATATATAAGTTTTTCATCCGGGCTTACAGGTAGCGTAAACAACGCCAATATTGCAAAAAATATGATATTGGACAAATACCCACAGGCCGATCTTACAATAGTAGACACACGAGCCGCATCCCTAGGTGAAGGACTACTCGTATATTATGCAGTTGAGATGCTCCATAATGGTGCATCTAAAGAAGAGATAGTAAATTGGTTAGAAGACAATAAATTTAGACTAAATCATTGGTTCACAGTAGATGATATAGATCATCTGCGTAGAGGTGGTAGAGTATCTGGCGCTGCAGCTTTCGTAGCCAACATAATGGATATAAAGCCAGTACTTAATATTGATGATGCTGGACATCTCATACCTATACATAAGGCAAAGGGTAGAAAGAGAGCCCTCAAGATGCTCATAGATAAATTCGAAGCATTTGCCGTAGAACCACAGGAGCAAGTAATTGCAATAAGCCATGGTGATTCACTAGAAGATGCTCAATTCGTAGCCAATAAAATAAAAGAAAAATTCAATGTAAAAGATGTAATAATGAACCCCATAGGTCCAACTATTGGAAGTCATTCAGGACCTGGAACCATTGCACTATTCTTCCTTGGCGAAAAACGGTTCATACAATAAAAATATTATTGCTGATTGTTGCTATTATCTTTTTATATCAATAAGTTTGCAAAAATCCGTTCAAATTTGAACGGATTTTTTATAAATTATCTCCACAATAGGGACAGTATGAAAATGACTTTTCTACATATGCTCCACAATTTGGGCATATATATTCATCAACTCTACCCATCTCTTCAAGTCTTCCCACATCGATATCAGAACCATCTTTTAAATCGGAGACATAATCCTCTGGTACTTTAAAAATTCTATTACAACATCTAAACCTGACATAATATCTCCTATTCCATTTAAATATGGGTAAAAAGAAAAAGTGGAAATAGGTATACTCCTCTATGAGCTCCGCACTTGACAATCTGCCACATGCACATAGCACATTGTTAAAATCCTTTATTATTCTCTGCTTATCTTGTATACCAAATATTCCTATAAAGAAAAACAACATCTTTTCTTTCCCCCACCATATTATTAATTATCCAAGTTCATAGACTAACGTCGTTAACCTATGAACTTAAATAATTTATGTCTATTTTTGATAATAATTATCCACATACAGTTAAACCCATAGTAGGCCTTTTCCCATATGAATATCAACAGTTTCATATGAAAAATATATCAAAGTCCCATTATCCAAGTGGCAAAACGAAAATAAAACACGAGAGATAAAGAGTCCACTATGGTTGTTATAAGTGGGCTTGCCATTATAGCCGGATCTATATTTAGTTTTTGAGCAATCATGGGCAATACCCCACCCACTATTTTTGCAAATACTACCGTAACCAAAAGGGTGATAGATACTGTTAAAGAAAGAGCTAAACCATACCCTTCCAAAAAGAATACCCTACAAAAGTTCACAATTGCAAGGGGTAGACCCACAACTAAACTGACTCTAAATTCCTTCCATATAACTTTGAAAGTATCCTTAAATGCTAGTTCCCCCAAAGCTATACTTCTTATTATTAAGGTAGATGACTGAGAACCTGCATTACCACCTGTATCCATAAGCATGGGAATGAACACTGTCAAAGCTACAACTGCCTCAAGTGCTGATTCATATTTTTTTATAATACCTCCGCTTATGGTGGCCGATATCATAAGTACCATGAGCCATAGCATTCTCTTACTTGCCAACCTAAAAACACTAGTATCTAAATAACTCTCTCTAAATGGTTGCACTGCTGCCATCTTATGAAAGTCCTCAGTATTTTCAAGCTCAATGACATCTACGATATCATCAACAGTTATAATTCCCACCAACCGGCGTTCTTGATCTACCACTGGTAGAGCTAAAAAACCATATTTTTTAAATACATCAGCTATATATTCCTGATCATCGTATGTGGTTACATATATGATCTGTGTCTCCATTATATCTTCTATTACTGCATTTGGGTCAGCCAAAACAAGTTCCCTCAAAGATACAATACCTTCAAGACGACGTTCAGCATCTATCACATAACAGGTGTATATGGTTTCCTTCTCCTGTCCAATGCTTCTTATCCGCCTCAGTGAATCTCCCACTTTCATATGTTTTTTCAAATCCACAAACTCTATTGTCATGAGGCTACCAGCTGAATCTTCTGGATATTTTAAAAATTGATTTATGAGCCGGCGCTCAGTCTCGGTAGAATTTTTGAGTATTTTTTTTACCACATTGGCTGGCATCTCTTCAATATAATCAATCCTATCATCAAAGTATAACTCTTCCACAATATTTGCAAGCTCTTCTTCATCTACTAACATCGAAAACTCTGATTGGCGCTGTGAAGACAAATGAGAAAATACATCAACTGCTAAATCCTTAGGTAATAATCTAAACACTAAGAGAGCAGTTTTGTGATCAAGTTCTTCAATAAACTCAGCTATATCGGCACTCCTCATAGCTTTGAGTATATGGGTCAAACGTATAAGATCGTGATTATCCAATAATTCTTTCAATATTGAAAAATCCATGCTCATCCCTCCCTACATCAATAGTGTGCTTACTTTTTGCCCTTATTAAACAATTCGTCATACACAGAACTTCAATAAAAATATTTTAAGACCATCTAGACTATAACTTGACATGATATCTGTAACTGGTATAGGGCAAATCCATTAAAGCATCCATTTCCCACCGCCTAATTCACCATATATTGTCATCCGTTTAATGCTATATTGACGTAAGGATGTTCTCTCTAAACAATGGCAAATAGAGACGGTAGGCTGTTTGTTCTATGACTGCAAATCTACACCAACTATCAGTATCGGTACCCATCCTACCACCTCCTTGTATAAAAGTAATAAAGTATAAATTCAGATAGTTTTTCTAACTGAATTAGGACTCAACAATCTTACTATGTCCTCCTACATTAGTAAATACATTAAATCTTTGAAAATTCAGATAAAAATGTAAAAGCCCCTCCACACGAAGGGGCTTTGTACTAATCGCACAACAGAGCAAACCCTCCTTGTCGAGCTTTAGCACTATACAGTATAGGGCATATTCCAATCATGCTAGATAAAACCTTAATCCGGTAATACCTGTTGACCCATTGGCGTCTTTCGACGTTTCCGGGCGATGATTTATAACTGTATAGGAGCCTCACCTAACGAAAGGTTATTCTTATTGTAACATCATATAGGATCGATTTCAACAATAACTCATAAATTTTATTTACCTATGGGAATACATATACGTTGACCTATCTGGAGTTTTTTGGGGTCTACACCTGGATTTGCCTTCATAATAGCTTCGACAGTTGTGCCAAATCGAGCTGCTAAAGCATAAAATGTATCTCCTGCCTTGACTACATACACTACATTCCCAGGAGGACAGGTGGGAGCAGGACCAGCCATGGGTATACATACCACTTGCCCTATTTGAAGATTGTTAGGATCAACTCCAGGGTTTACCCTAATAATAGCCTCAACAGTTGTTCCAAAGCGAGCCGCCAATGCAAAAAACGTATCTCCCGCCTTAATTGTATATAGCATAGTCCCGGGAGGACAAATGGGAGCAGGAGCAACCACAGGTATACATATCACTTGACCTATTTGAAGATTATTGGGGTTAACTCCAGGGTTTGCAGCACTAATAGCCGCAACTGTTGTATTAAAGCGCTGTGCCAATCTAAAATAGGTATCACCTGCTCGTATTACATATGGTCTAGTACCTCGAGGACAAGGTGGATCCCCCCATGGGGGCCTATTCCAGTCATCATACGGTGGCCTTGGATAGCAGTCATACGGTGGCCTTGGATAGCCTTCATATGGTGGCCTTGGATAACATCCGTATGGAGCTCTATAACAATCATCATCATAAGGATAACACATATAAAAAAGCACCTCCTAAAACACTTGTATATATTACAGTATATTCAGCAATCTTCTAAGTGTTCTATTCTAGGAAGCGCATTTTGAAATTTAATCTATATCTTTTATATTGTAATTCACAGTAAATACCTTTGGTTTACGCTCTTCATTATTGGGGCTATCAAGACAGTAATAAACTTCCACCTTCAAATTACTACTCATACTGAAAAATCCCATCGAATTCGATGGGATTTTAGTTACCTTGCAGCCTTGCGAACTGCAGCCTGATGATCGGGATCGACTCTTCCACTACCGTGGGTCTTGCTACCTAAAAAGTGTATGCAAAATTGTCCATTAAAGTTATTATTGTATATAGTCTGCTGACCATGGGGCATTCCGTTCATGGATGCAGCAATTTTTCTACCTCCACAATCTGCTACTATAGCCCTTCTAGTCCAACTCCAGCTTCCATAGATACTTCTCATAATAGCAGTATCCTTTGCTGTAAGGGGTTCTACATCAGCATGATTGGTTCCACCCATTCTATATACTTTAAAACTCTTCCCTGTATCTACATCTGTTACGGTTATCGTTGAACCTCTTGGAAATAAACTCCTAACAGTTGACCAATGAAGCATTTCAACTGAGGACTTGTTAGAAGAGCCTCCTCTAGATGAATTAGAAGACTTGAGCTTTTCCATAGTAGCTGAGCCTACTATACCGTCAGCCACTAGACCATTTGCCTTTTGGAAGTTCTTCACTGACTGCTCTGTCCTAAATCCAAATATTCCATCTACACTGTACTTGTGATATCCCTTCGACTTGAGTCGCTGTTGAAGATCCTTTACATCTGACCCCCTGCTTCCTCGCCTCAAAAGCCTACTACT
>CALKWW010000005.1 GCA_938003945.1 uncultured Bacillota bacterium
ATTATGCTCCAGTATCTATCTAGTAGCTCCGTAAGTTCTATTATTCTGTCGTCATATTTTACATAACAAACTTCAGCATGACCAGTTTTCCCTGTACATACTTCTTCATAGGTAGGATTTGACTTTGTGCCATTGGCATAGCCTACCTTTGTATCTATAACTCCGTCTATCCTTGACATATATTCTTCTACACCCCAGAAACATCCACCTGCAAATACGATCTCTCGCATATTCTCTTCACCTTACTCTTTTGAGTATAGTCTTTCCCTATATTTACAATTATACAGGGCTTGTTTACTTTAATCAACGAATTATTGATATTATAACCTTCATAATTTCCATACAAGCCTACCATGTATTAAAAAATAGATAGACAGATATATGATATATATTATACCTGCCTATCTATAATAAGTCCCGAAATCTCTTTTAACTGCTCTTCCTGTTCTATCTCCTTCTCCGGCGTTATCTCCCTTATGATCTCATCTGTCAGGGGATTTATCACCCTTACAAAAGTCTTCCCAGAGTCAACATGCTTATGGAATTCTACCTTTCTGTCAAAGGGATTCATCGCATTATTTAAATACTCTACAGCCTCTTGAATCTCAGCGTCAGAATAGTTCTTGCGCCCAAATACTTCTAAAGAGCCTCTGTCATATGTAGTACTTTGTCTAAAGCGCATAGGCGCATTCATTGGAAGTCTTCTCAGCGTAGCTGGAAATGCCAAAAAATTATATGTCTTTATATCCATTTATTTGCCACCTCCCAAAGCTATATAGAGATATCAATCTTTGTACCCTTATAGGGATGAGATGCAATCTTTGTATTATCTACTGCATGTGCCATATCATCTATAAGTGTAAGCATATTATTTCCCTGATTCATAGACTGCTTTAAGACAGTCATATTAATAGCTTGTTTTAAGCTCTGTATATTTTGAGAATATATTTTATTTATGCTCATGTAAGCACTCTCCTATGGTTTTTACTACTCTTATATAGTATATCGGCATCTAGGGGTATACCTTTAATATAAGCACATATCTTTTTAGCAATAATTGCCTTTGATGACACATTATTATATGCTCTATATGTTGAGCAAAAATATGGAGGTTTTAGAAAGAGTAGTCCAAGACCTGGCTTGCATATTCAATACATTGCTCTGCGTCTTCTTCATCTACAATTAACCCTCCAGCTGCAGGGTATCTAGTTTCTATATAGTAGCTATTTAGAAAAGTTACTTGAGGGATAAACTCTCTAAAGTTTTCATCTATTTGGTAACATCTCTTAAGTAGCCCCATAAGATAGTGTCCACTGTGTAAAATACCAGTCTCTTTAATCAAAAATGCCTTTAAATACTTTTCCACTGCCTGTTGACAGTGAAAAGCTACTAATTCCTCTACTCCTGTTGCTTCATGTAAAACTTTGGCTCCTCTTAAGTCCTTCCTAGCCATCTCTATCCAGTCCTCATAATTCTTACTGTCCACCATAGAGTATTTTCCCCTCCTTATATATTTTCCCAACAAAGGTGCCCTGGTCTTTGTGGTTTTGCTTCCATACTTCTTCTGAGCATATGAAGATATCTATTTCAAAATCCGTGATCTCTAATATATCCATAAGCAATTTACTTCTAAGATTGGCTCTTTCCTTGGGCTTTAACTCCTCTGTAACTACAACACATAGATCTATGTCGCTATGGATAGTTATTATCCCCTTAGCACAAGAGCCAAATAGAATAACCATTCTAGGATCAATTTTTTCAACAATAAGGTTTACTACTTCGGGAATGATTTCGTATTGATTTTCTCTTTCCATTGTTGAGTTATTGATTTATACCACCCCACAAGATAAAACTTAACGATCGACTACAATTTTCTATGGCTATAGTATACCATATATGCGCCTTTATTTTCTTTGAAATTTGATTTCGTTAATAGAAAATATAGAGGTCAGTATCGCTATAGATACTTATTACCTATTATCGGGATTCTTT
>CALKWW010000006.1 GCA_938003945.1 uncultured Bacillota bacterium
GATAGGCGAGAGTTTATAGGTAAAAATGGACGGCTCAAAGCGCCGGCGGCATTGGAACGCGAGAGGCTCACAGACACTGCCGGCGCCGGTTTCGATCAATGTGGTGCTATCCATATCAAACTCACCATACCAGGAGATTCAAGGGAAAACATAGCCCTCATAATGGGCGAAGTAGCTGATATGGATAAGATGACATATTTACTCCAAAAATATAGAAGATTAGAGAGCATAGATATGGAACTTAAAAGGGCTAAGGAGTTTTGGCGCCGTACCTTGGAGACAATTCAAGTAAGTACTCCTGACGAATCCTTCAATTTACTTTTGAATAGATGGCTACTGTATCAGACGCTAGTGTGCAGGTTATGGGCTAGAACGGCCTTTTATCAGGCAGGTGGAGCATTTGGATTTAGAGATCAACTTCAGGATACAATGGCTATTATATACAGTCATCCTCAGATAGCCCGATTGCAGATTCTAGAGCATGCAAAACATCAATTTACCCAAGGTGATGTGCAACATTGGTGGCATCCACCAAATAGGGGAGTGCGTACTCGAATAACCGATGATCTCCTATTCTTACCATTTATAACTGCCGACTATATAACTATAACTGGTGATATGGGTATATTAGATGAGCAATTAGAATATCTTGAAGATGCCGAGCTAGATATTGACGAGAAAGATAGATACAATTCCCCTCCCCTATCTGAAAAGAGGGAGAGCCTATATGAACATTGTATACGAGCAATTGAGAGGGCAGCGAGATTTGGACGCCATGGTCTACCTCTAATTGGTGGTGGAGATTGGAACGATGGAATGGACAAGGTTGGGCAAGAGGGAGAGGGGGAAAGTGTGTGGTTGGGTTGGTTTATGTATAAGGTGCTAAAGGATTTCATTCCCATATGTGAGAGCCGAGCAGACTATGAAAGGGTACATGCATTGGAAGGCATTACAGATAAATTGTTAGAGTCCATAGAGGAGAGTGGCTGGGATGGTGGTTGGTACAGACGTGCATACTTTGATGATGGCACACCCCTAGGCTCTGAGCATAACGATGAATGTCAGATAGACTCTATAAGCCAATCATGGGCTATTATATCTGGTGGGGGCAAGACAGAGAGGATTAGGGAGGCGATGCGTTCTCTAGAAAACTATCTGATAGATAGAGAGGCTGGTCTTATAAAACTTTTGACTCCTCCATTCCACAATACCCACCTTGATCCAGGATATATAAAGGGCTATGTACCAGGTGTGAGGGAGAATGGTGGCCAATATACTCATGCTGCTACATGGGTCATACTTGCATATGCAATATTAGGTGATGGAGATAGGGCGATGGAGCTTTACAATATGATAAACCCTATAAATCACACTAGGACGTGGATAGAACTATTCAAGTATAAGGTAGAACCATATGTAATGGCTGCTGATGTATATTCTAGCGCTCCATACGTAGGTAGGGGAGGTTGGACTTGGTATACTGGAACGGCTGCTTGGATGTATAGGGTAGGACTTGAGTGGCTATTGGGCTTTAAAAAGGAGGGGAACATTTTACGTATAGCTCCTTCCATACCTAGTGATTGGGAGGAATATACAATCCATTATACCTATGGAAGGACACTATATAGTATACGGGTTAAAAATGGAAGAGGTAAGGTTAGCGATAGTCCTTCCCCTATTAATCTCATAGACGATGGGGAGCATCATCACATAGAAATAAAAGTATGAAAATATTCATAGGTCAAGCCCCTGGATGAATATGCTTATATAGCAATTCATATCCGGGGGTTTTGTCTATGAAAGTATTATATATAAAGAAGCGTACGCTTTTTATCATTTGGATTTCAATAGGTATATTGCTTGGAATACTGTATTGTACCAAGGCAAGGGATTTAGAATCCATAGATACCTTTGGGTCACCCCTTCGAAACAGGATAATAGTCATTGATGCAGGACACGGGGGTATAGATCCAGGAGCGGTGAGTAAGGATGGGACTCGAGAAGATAAGATCAACTTAAAGATAGCATATAAAGTAAAGGAACATCTTGAGAGGGAAGGAGCCAAAGTCATTATGACACGTACAAGCGATGACGGCCTATATGATATAGGTGTGGGAAAAGGGGCTAGGAAGATGAAGGAGCAGGATATGCAAAGGCGTATAGATACAATAAAAAATAGTAATCCCCATATAGTTGTGAGTATACATTTAAATCATTTCAGTCAATCCAAATATTATGGTGCCCAGACTTTTTATATGACCGGAAGCAAGGAAGGGGAGAGGTTGGCACAATGTATACAGGCAAAGCTCATATCAATACTCGACAGAGGAAATACTCGTAAGATAAAAGAAGTAGACAATATAAGGATATTAAAAGTAGGGAATGCACCTTGTGTATTGGTGGAATGTGGTTTTTTATCCAATCCAGAGGAAGAGAGTTTACTTAAGACTGATGCATATCAAAACGATATTGCATATTCCATATATTGTGGCATAGTAGATTATTTTACATCTCCATAAACTTTTGTATTTCATCACCGCCAGTTATAATATATTTGATCTATACAAAAGTTTTTGCATTTAATTTCCTTCATGTGTTAAACTTATATTAGATGCACATAAGGAGTGATGTAATTGGGTAAAGTGAAGGGTCTATATCTGATGCCCCATCCCCCCATAATCATACCTCGCATTGGGCGGGGTGAGGAGAAGAAAGCACAGGGCACAATAGATGCACTTGAGATTTGTGCGAAGGAGATAAAAAGTAAGTCACCTAGCACCATATTAATTATAACACCTCATGGCCCGATATTCGAAGATGCCATCGTATTGATGATGGATGATGTATTAAAGGGCGATATGTCACGGTTTGGTGGATATGATATAAGATTTGCATTTGAAAACAATATGGAACTGGGAAGGCAGATAATAGAGACAGCGCGGAAAAGGAATATACCCTGTATCGGTATGGATAGCAGGATAGCAAAGTCCTATGGAGTGTCAACTGCCCTTGATTGGGGAGCGATGGTGCCCCTATACTATATTGCGAAAAAGTATAGCGACTTTAAATTAATTCATATAACCATATCCTTCTTACAATTTGAAGAATTATATAGATTCGGTAACGTCATAGGCGAAGTAGTCGAATCGCAAGATGAGGATGTAGTAATAATAGCCAGTGGAGATCTTTCGCATAGATTGTCGGAAGATGGTCCTTATGGTTTCAATCCAGCAGGTCCTAAACTCGATAGGGCAATAATGGACAAATTGGATAGTGGAGATGTGCATGGTCTCATGGATCTAGATGCCCAGCTTATAGAAGAGGGAGGCGAATGTGGTCTTCGCTCTATAATAATGGGCTTAGGTGCTCTAGAAGGCAAGATATTAAAATCCAAAATATTGTCATACGAGGGACCTTTCGGGGTAGGATATGGTGTAGCTTCTATTCAGGGAATGGAAGAAAGTGACGATATATGTAATGGGGGTACACGAGGAGAACCTTATATAGCCCTTGCCCGTAAATCTTTGGAGACCTATGTAGAGACAGGGGAGATAATAGAACCAGATGCAACACTTCCAGATGAAATGCTAAACAGGCGTGCTGGAGCTTTTGTCACACTTAAATTACATGATCAATTGCGAGGCTGTATAGGGACAATTGCTCCTACAGAAGATAATATTGCTAAGGAAATAATACAAAATGCCATAAGTGCCGGTACTAAGGATCCCAGGTTTTATCCCATAACAGGGGACGAGCTCTCTTATATAGACTATTCTGTAGATATACTTTATGAACCAGAACCCATTGACTCCATAGAAGAGCTAGACGTAGAAAAATACGGGATAATAGTAAAAAAAGGACTCAGACGGGGAGTTCTTCTGCCCAATTTAGAAGGAGTGGATACCCCCAAGGAGCAGTTGGAAATAGCACTAAATAAGGCAGGCATAGAGCCACATGAGAGATATAGTATGGAACGGTTTAAGGTGACAAGATATGATTAGAGGTAAGGTGATATATCTATGAGGAGAGCGCTTTTTTTTCAAATGGATGGGGACAATGTAATATGTAATCTGTGCCCACACAGATGTCTTATAGGTGAAGGAAAGACAGGCCTATGTAGACAGCGAAGGAATGAGGATGGAGTGTTGGTGGCAGAGGGATATGGCAATGTATCGTCCATTGCCCTAGATCCCATTGAGAAAAAACCATTATATCATTTCTATCCAGGGTCGCAGATCCTGTCCATAGGTGGGTTATGGTGTAATCTGAATTGTAAGTTCTGTCAAAATTGGCATATTGCTCATGAGGAGCAGTTTACCAAGTATACTCGACCTGAGGATATAGTGGAGAGGGCGGTAGAACTTGACAGTATAGGGATTGCCTATACTTACAATGAACCTATTATATGGTATGAATATATATATGATACGGCGAAGTTGGCAAGGGAGAGAGGGCTTAAGAATGTCCTTATAACCAATGGATTCATAAATAGGGAACCTCTAGAGGGGATCCTTCCCTACATAGATGCAATGAATATAGATGTAAAGGCATTCAATGATGATTTTTATAGAAAGGTTTGTGCCGGCTCTCTCTCCCCTGTAAAGGATGCTGTGGCTATAAGTTCATCTGTCTGTCATGTAGAGATAACAACTCTCATAATAGGTGGGTTAAACGATAGTCCCAATGAGATAGAAGCTCTAGCTAAGTGGATATCTAGAATTGATGATAATATTCCACTGCATTTATCCCGATACTATCCAAATTATAAACTAGATATAGCTACAACTCCGAGAGAGACTATGCTTAATCTTCGCAGTATTGTAAAGGAATATCTACCTTTTGTATATATAGGTAATCTCATGGATGTAGATAACAATACTTACTGTAGAGGGTGTGGCAATCTTTTAATAGAGCGAGGATTTCACACAGTGATCAAGGGCATTAAAGATGCTAGATGTAATAGTTGCGGTACTCAGATAGAGATTTTTTAACGTCTATATGCTTAAAATATCTATATTTACTGGCATTAAAATACCGATTTTAAATCGAAAGTTATATATTTCTTCCTGGGTTATGCCTACTTTTTGATATATTAATTGAATTGTATTTTATAATATCAAAGTAATATTCTATAGCTCTATAGTGTTTCTATTTTTCCAAATTCGAAGTGAACTAGGTATATATAGGTAGTTCACTATATAGAAGATATGGTATATAATATACTTATTAAATACTTAAGGGGGTGCAGCGATGCTGCGTTGGCTATCTGATTTAATATATTTTATGCAGCCCTATATCCAATTTCCTTATGTAATAAGGCATGTAATAGATATAGCTATTGTGGCCTATGTACTATATCGTTTTATACTGCTCATAAAAAAGACTCAAGCAGAGCAGGTTTTGAAGGGGCTTGCTACTTTGCTTGCGATTACATGGTTAAGTGGGGCATTAAAACTAAATACAGTCTATTGGATATTAAAAAACACGGTAACAGTAGGTGTTATAGCTCTCTTAATTGTATTTCAACCTGAACTTAGGCGTGCATTGGAACAGATAGGCAGAGGCCGATTATTCGAAAAGGCCCTATTTATGCAGGAGGAAGAAGATATAAGTACTATTGTAAGCCATATAACTAAAGCAGTTGAAAATATGGCAAAGGAAAAGATAGGTGCTCTCATTGTAATAGAGAGGCGAACTGGGTTAAGTGACGTTATAGAGACGGGAATCAAGGTAGATGGCCAACTGACTCAGCAATTAATTGAAAATATATTTGTCCCCAATACCCCTCTTCATGATGGCGCAGTAGTTCTGCGTGGAGAGCGCATAGCCGCTGCAGGTTGTTTTCTCCCCCTTACACAAAACCCCAATATAAATAAACAGATAGGGACTCGCCATAGGGCAGGCATAGGTATAACTGAAAAATCAGATGCCATAGCCATAATCGTATCAGAGGAGACAGGTATAATATCCATGGCCGATGATGGAAAGCTTACGAGATACCTAGATCCTAAGACATTAGGGGATATTCTAAAGAATATATATGGTCAAGAGGCTGAACCTCGAAATTTTAATTTCAAAAAACGGAGGGCAAAACATGAGTAAAGACGATCGAAAAACAAAAAACTTGCCTGCCAAAATAGTGTCTGTAATATTTGCAATAATTCTTTGGTTTGTAGCTATAGGTGAGCAGAATCCTGAAATTGTTAGAAGCTATAGCGATATCCCCGTTAGAGTACAAAATGAGTCCCAGTTGAGCAGGAATAATCTTAGCCTTGTATATGATATAGAGGAACCAATTACAATCCGGCTCAAGGGTAGGTCTAAGGATTTAAATAGAATAGAGACGGACGACATAAAGGGATATATAGATCTCTCTGATATAGATAAGCCAGGTGAGCAGAAGGTAGATATAGAAGTAGAAGGGCTTCCCCTTGGTGTTAGGCTAGAAAAACAGCCGGAGCGGATGGTGGTTGTAGATAAAATAACATCTAAGGAGGTACCTGTAGAAGCAGAGATAATAGGGAAGGAAGCATCGGGATATCTGATGCAACCGTATACTTTAAAGCCAAATAATATTAGAGTCACAGGCCCAGAGGTTATGGTCAATAAAGTGGTTAAAGGAAGGGTATCACTGGATGTCAAGGATAGCAAATCCACTATAGAACAGTCATTGCCAATAAACCTTCTTGATGAAAATGGTCAAGCTATAGAGTCTAAATTCCTATCTATGTACCAAGATTTTGCCATAGTTACTGTTCCTATATATCCTAAGAAGTCTGTGTCCATTGAAGCGGCTATATCTGGGAAACCTGCATCAGGTTATGAAGTTACAGATATAGAGATACAGCCAAAGGATATTGTTGTAAGTGGTAGTGAGGCCTTACTTGACGATATGAAATCGATAAGTACTGAATTAATAGACCTAGAGGGTGCAAAAACTGATATCAAACGTACTGTAAAACTCCAAAAATATGAGGGGATGTATCTAGATCCCAGTCAACCTTCTGAAGTTAGCATAGTAATACGTATTCGTCCAATAGAAGTAGAAGAGGATTTATCCGATGTCAAAATAGACGTAAAAAACCTTGGACTCAATAGATTAGCAGAGCTGTCGACTGATAGTGTAGATCTAGTATTAAAGGGCGATAAACCTACTATAGATGCAATGAAAGAAGATGAGATAAAGGTATATGTGGATCTTGGAAGAGCCTCGAGGGGCGAGAAAAAGTTTCCCTTGAATGTAAATGTGCCCGAAGGAGTAGAGGTATTATCCATAGAACCACAGGAAGTAACAATTAACATAAAGTAATATTGAAAAGGGTGGTTATTTGCAATGAATGAATATCTAATGGAGAAACGTATGCTTTGCCCCCTTTGCCAGAAATCATTTAATACGACAAAGGTTAAAACTACTAAATTGCGTATAATTGATAGAGATACAGATTTTTGCACTTATTATGAGGACATAAATCCATACTTCTATGAGATCAATGTATGTCCAGAGTGTGGTTTTGCATTTTCTGATACCCATACAGGTGATATCATAGATGAAAAAAGAGAGCGATTTAAACAGATTATTTCCTCTAAATGGACTGGAAGAGATTTTGGTGGCATAAGGGATATAGATCAGGCAATAGAAACTTATAAAATGGCTATTACAAGTAGTGAAATTACAGGTGAAAAGAGTAGTAAGCTGGCAGGGTTGTGTCTTAGACTTTCTTGGCTCTTTCGCATAAAGGAAGATAGAGAAGAAGAACTGCGATTTATGCGATGGTCGACCGAATTATATGGAAAGGCCTACCAGTGGGAAGACTTTGATGGGAAGGATTCCATGGAGTTAGGCACTGTCCTATACCTTTTAGGAGAACTCAATTATAGGCTTGGGGAGTATAAGAAGGTTTCTACTTGGTTCAATATTGCATTTACAAATGCGTCTGATATAAATGCCAGTACAATGGGCATAATACGGGATAGATGGCAGGATATAAAAGAAGATATTAAAAAAGCGCTGTAGTCCAAGTCTACAGCGTTTTTTAAAAGAATTTCCGGACTCCCGTCTCGATTTCCGTTTTTGCTCGCAAGAGTACCTGATTTATCTCCTCTGATTTCACTGGTTTTAAAATATAATCATATGCTCCAACTCTCATAGCTTGACGCAGGTAATCGAAGTTGTCATAATTGCTTACAATGACGTATTTGATATTAGGCCAGCGTTTCTTAGCGGTCTCAATAAAGGTGATACCGTCCATAACAGGCATCCGAATTTCAGTAAATATTACATGTGGAGACACATGTGGCAATAGGGCTAAGGCCTCTTCACCATTATTTGCCTCTCCAACCAATTCAAAATCATTTTCTACCCAACTGACTTTTTTATCTATATCACGACGTGCTTGATAGCTATTATCTATCATGAGAACACGTAGAATCATAGTCAATATCCCCTCCTTTAGTGTATTTCAATTTTTACGTTATAGATGATTATAACACTTAACCAGATAATTGGAAACATATTTGATGTTTTTTTTACAACTTGCACATATATTTGGTCATCATTTAGGAACTTTTAGTAAAGACTAATATTAGATAAGATATATATATCAAATAATAAATTTCTTAGATATTTACTTGAAGCTATTGCTGTAAAAAGAATTATAATTGACCATGGGTTTAGCTACGAAATAAGCCAGTACTTTTTACGTACCGGCTTTATTTCTTCTAATGCTAAAATAATGATAAATCTCGTTTTTGCCTACATAAAAAAATATTGTAGGAATTGATATTGGTGCGACTGGCGGGATTTGAACCCACGACCTTTCGAGTCGGAGTCGAATACTCTATCCAGCTGAGCTACAGTCGCACGTCAATAATCTATATTATAGATCAACTTATTGCTGAAATCAATGATTTTGGGATATTTTCATAAAACCCTAGGTTGTCAACATATATTAGGGTCTCAGATTCTCAAATCATATTCCTATCCCATCTACTACTTTCAACTTGACTGATGTGTAGCTAATATTTTATTTTAGACTTTAATCGATTAGACTAAGGTTTTCTTATATAGTTCCATAATAGTAAGTTTTTCGTAAGAGTTTTGATATAAACTTTTAAAGTCTTTTATGTTATAATACATTTAA
>CALKWW010000007.1 GCA_938003945.1 uncultured Bacillota bacterium
AAATCTCTTACCATGGTAATGTTGTCTAAATATATATTATCAGAGCTTAAAGAAGGTAATCCAAAGGTTGTGGTAGTTACAGATAGGATCAATCTTGACAAGCAGATTCATGAGACATTTAACCATACACGGCTTAAAGCCCATAGGGCAACATCAGGTAAACGCTTAGTTGAGCTCATAAATGACGATAGGGCAGACGTAATAACCACTCTTGTCCATAAGTTTAATATAGCAGCTGATAGGCAAGAGCCAGTAAAATCTAAGGATATATTCGTACTAGTAGATGAATCTCACCGTACGCAATATGGAGAGCTTCACATAAAGATGAAAAAGGTATTTCCAAATGCGTGCTATCTAGGATTTACAGGAACGCCTCTTATGAAAAAAGAGAAAAATACAATGAGAAAATTTGGTGGTTTAATACATGCATACACAATAGCCGATGGAGTTCGCGACAAGACCATTGTGCCATTATTATACGAGGGTAAGATGGTAGATCAGAATATAAATAAAAAGGCCATAGATAATAGGTTAGATATGATAACAAGGGGATTAAACGAGAAACAGAAGGAAGAGGTAATGAGAAAGTGGAGTAGATTTGAACGAATAGCCTCTTCTGATCAGCGTATCAATATGATAGCCTTTCATATAAATGACCATTTTACGAAACATTATAAGACACAGGGTTCTCAGTTTAAAGCTATGTTAGCTACTAATAGTAAGGTTGAAGCCATAAGGTATTTTGAGGCATTCGAAGAGTTAGGCGACTTAATCTGTGCAGTTGTCATCTCCCCTCCTGACCAGAGAGAAGGATATAGTAGCGTGGATGAGGCATCTAAAGATATAGTAGTTAGATTTTGGGAGAAGATGATGGATAGATATGGTGATGAGGACACCTATGAAGATACTATTAAGGATGAGTTTGTAAATGGCGATGAATTAGACCTACTTATAGTGGTAGATAAACTCCTCACAGGTTTCGACGCCCCAAGGGCGACCATACTCTATATAGATAAACCTATGAAAGAGCACACTCTGTTGCAAGCTATAGCAAGGGTAAATCGTCTATATGAAGGTAAAGACTATGGATTTATAATCGACTATAGGGGGCTTGTCGATAGATTAGATGAGGCAATGGAGATGTATTCAGGAGCAGGACTTGAAAACTTTGACCCCGAGGATTTAAAAGGCGCCTTATATGATGTGCTCAGTATAGTTGGCTCTCTTAGAAGCCACTATACAGAACTTGTCAACATATTTATTCCAGTTAAAAATAAGGATGATGTGGAAGAGTATGAAGTGCTCTTGGCAGATGAGGAGCTTAGGGAACATTTTTACAATATACTCAGTCATTTCGGAAGGGATCTCAGTATTGCACTAGAATCTGAGAGAGTCTATAATTCTTTGGGAGAAGAAGAACTTGAGAAATATAAGAGAGAGTTTAGATTTTATCAAGAACTTAGAAGAAATGTAAAGCTTAGATATTCAGACACTGTAGATCACAAAGAGTATGAGGCTAAGATGCAAAAACTCATGGATAATTACATTGCCGCAGAAGATGTAATTAGAATTACAAATCCAGTCAACATACATGATAGGAGAGGCTTTAAAAAAGAACTTCAAAGGCTTGGCTCCCCGAGAGCAAAGGCTGATGCAATAAGGACTAGAATGACAAAGAGTATAAGTGAGAAGTGGAATGAAAATCCTGCATATTACAAAAAGTTTTCTAAGCGAATAGAGGAGACTTTAAATGCCTACAAAGATAAGCGAATTAGTGAGAGGGAATATCTAGAGAGAATGATGGAGGTCATGGATGACTATAGAAAGGGAGAGTCGGGTATAGAATATCCTACCACAATAGAGAAAAATCTAGATGCCCAGGCTTTCTACGGTGTGGCAGAAGATGTATTTGAGAAGACAAATTACATGACAGGTAAGGAAGATCTCATGGCAAGGCTATCCCTTGAGATAGATAATATAATAGAGCAATACAGTAAAGTCGATTGGCATGACAACCCCGATGTCCACAACAAGATAGCGCAGGAACTCGATGATCTTTTATATGATTTTGCTAAAGACTATGGTTTAGAACTTAGCTTTGACCAGATAGATGAAATAATAGAAAAAGTAAAGAAAGTAGCATTGAGGCGATATTGATGAATGAAAACACACAGACTCATAGCGTAATGTATGGCGATAAGGAGATAATATTTGAGCTTGAACGAAAAGATGTCAAGAACATAAACTTAAATGTAAGGCCGGATATGAGTGTGGCCGTTTCAGCCAATAGCGAAGTGCCTCTAGACTTTATAGAGGACTTCGTGAGGCAAAAGGCCCCTTGGATAGTGAAAAATATAAACTATTTTAAAAAGGCCCAGCCTGAGGTTAGAAGATATAAGGAATTGGTAAGTGGTGAGACGGTTAGATATCTTGGAAGACAATATAGACTCAGGGTGGAGCCTTCAAATGAAGAATATGTGAAGTTTTTAAGGGGCTTTATATATATATATGTAAAGGATGTAGATGATTATAGAAAGAAGCAGAAGCTTTTTCAGGAATGGATGAGACACAGGGCAGAAATTATATTCACTGACTCTCTAGATAGGATGTATCCTGTGATTAAAAAATATGGTGTGGAAAAACCAGAGATTAATATTAGAGAGATGAAGGCAAGATGGGGTTCTTGCATTAAGATGTCAAACACCATCCTTTTAAATCTCGAACTTATAAAGGCACCTAAATACTGTATCGACTATGTAGTGCTTCATGAACTTATACATTTTAAATATAGAAATCATGACGATAATTTCTATGGTCTATTGTCAGTTTTGATGCCTGATTGGAATGAGAGAAAGGCACTCTTAGACGAAGAGATAGTAAGGATTTTGTAAAGACGGATGAAAAATACTAGAAGGAGAATATGCAAAAATAGGAAGTAAAAGAGGCCTTATTCATGAGCACTTCAAAAGGCGATGTTAAAAAGACTAGAAGCATCTGCAAAAGATTTACCTAGACGATCAAGCATCCCTATAAAAATGAATGATTTAAATATATAAATCTACTAAAATTTGTTTACAATATAATGCAAAAAATTAAAAAATTTGATATAATGTAATGTAAGATTTTAGAAATAGGCTATTTCTTACATTTATGGGTACCTAACAGTTTTAACTATAAAAATCATTTCAGAATGAAGTGTAACGATAACAAAAACAGATAATAGTCTAAATGGGTAGTTTGTGGCCTAATTCTAACATATTTTAAATATCTGTCTTATATTTGACGGAAATAAAATAAAGGAGAGCAGTGATGAAAAAAATATTATCGTTGGTTTGTGTGTTCATTATGGCAGTTACACTTGTTTCATGTGGTATTGAGTCGCCGGAGCGAGCAGTAGAAAATGCATTGAATGCAATAAAAAACTTAGATACAGAGACTATGGAAAAATACTTTGGTGAAGAAGAATTATTTGAAGGTGATGGGGAAGATGCAACAGATGACATTTTAGAGGCTGAAGAGGTAGAAAAACTTTTAGTTGAAAAACTCAGCTTTAAAATATTATCATCTGAAAAAGATGGTGATAATGCTACTGTAAAAGTTGAAATCACAAATATAGATATGCAGTCTGTTTTTGCAAGATATATGGAAGAACTTTTTTCAATGGCTATGGAAGAAGTATTTCTTGAACTGGAAAGCGATGATTATGAGGAGATAGAAGAGGAAGAGGTACTACAAATTTTTATGGATATCCTCAGTGATGAAGAAAACAAAATGACCACTTCGAAAGTAGAACTGAAACTTTCAAAAACTGGAGGCAGTTGGGAAATAGCTGCAGATGAAGCACTAATAGATGCCATTTATGGAGGTATATTTACAACTATTAGTAATATGGAATTTGATTTTATGGAAGATTATGAGGGAATGGACTTAGATGATATGGAGAATTACGAGGGAATAGGCTCGGAGGTTACGACGGACTATGAAGATATAGAAGGAGAAACAAAAGATCCTTTAATTAAAGTGGAAGAACTTCCATATGAGATTACTATTTTAGAGAAAACTAGCGCAGATTACAGATACATGGAAGCAACTTTTACTAACAATTCTGATTATGTAGTTACAGAATATTCATTAATTATATTATTAAAAGATGAAAACGACAAAACGTATTTAACGAGTTATGATACTGTGCTGCCAGGGGAGGTTTCCCCCAAGTTTGACTCCTTTGGACCAAAGTCCGGGAAAAAGGAGGATATAGAAGTATTAACATATGATCTTACTATTCAAGATGAAAATGGTATAGAATATTATATATATTATGATGTAAAATTAGATAAATACGAGGTACGTAAAAGATAGATAAAGAGTAGGCAAATTTTTCCGTTTGTACTAAAAGATAGCTGAGAGTAATATTACTCTCGCTATCTTTTTTATACTCGTATTTTCTTAATATTTCTTAAAAACCGATAGGAAAAGCACAATATAATTACAATATATTAGCTTGATACCTAGCATATCGTTACCAAAGTCAAGGAGGATGTACTTTGAAAAGGTAAATAGCATGGGGAGACAAACAAAGAACGATACTAGAGGAGATAGTAAATAGTATTTAGGAAAACGCATGTCTGAAGAGAAAAAACATTAAAATCCAATATGATAGAAGACTATATTGAACACATACGAATAAGATGCTATTATAAAAATAAGCATATCCATAAAATAGAATTACAGTATAAAGGTTCAAGGAAACTGTCTGATCTTGTCGAAGATTTAAATCTAAAATATATTGGGAAATTACACTTACAGAGCATTTTGAATGAAAAAATAAATATAGGTGCACGTGTTTATGCTGGAATTGAAGATAAAAATGAAGCAGAGGAATTAGCAAAACAAATGGAAAAAGAATTAAGGTCCGAATTTATAATTGTTAGTTTTTCTTTTTATGGATATACAACGTAAGACTATGGAAAAGAAATCTTAGGAAGAGATGAGCAATATCTTAGAATTAAAAGAAAAGCATATTCAATTATTGAAAAAGACGCTAAATGGGGAAACTTAAATCATGATTATATATATGAAAAGGAGCAAGACAAATGAGCAATACATTAAAAGCAGTAAAGCATTATTTTGAACCTTAAAAATAGGATATTAGAGCTCTATAAAAATTCAAAATTATTCAAAAGTAATTGAAAATATACATAGAACATGCTATTATAAAAACAATCACATCCATAATATAGGAATGCAGTATAAAAATTCAAGGAAACTGTCTAAATTTGTCGAAACTTAAACATATTGGGGGTAGTATTTATGTTTAATAGAGACTATATCGAAGGACAAAGAAATAGAAGAGACAAGAAATTTACTACAACAGATAAAGGCTACAGTTTCACAAACAGGTCTTCTTTACGCAAAAGAATTTAGCTCAAAAGTATAGATACAGCTTCATCTATTGAAAAAGATATTGTTTTAAGATTAGAAAAAGTATTTAATGCTACGGAGGAAACTATAGAAAACTTTGAGATAAGTATCAAAAACATAGATAATATTTGCTAATTTAATAGGGGATGAGGTTGTGTTGGGAATAGAGATAGCTAAAAATGGGGCCATAAGTGAAATTGCAAAAGGCAGGGATAGAATTTAAAATGAATAATAAAGTAGGGTGAGAGAAATGTCATTGGGGAGAGATCGATCTTTTGTCTATACCTCATTGGAAGAATTAAAGGAGGAATATAACAAATTATTAAGAGAAGCTAAGGAAGTATCTTTAGATATGGAGCGAGAGTTGAAAAAGGTATCTTTTTTAGAATCTAAAGTTCCTTCTGACGCAAAAAGTAGCACATTAAGAGATAGCTTAAATAATTCAAAAATCGAGAAAGATATTTTTGATGATTTAATTAGAAAGTTAAATAAAAACATAGATTACTTACTGTCCGAACTTCCAGAAACGGATGATATTTCTAGCGAAAGTATGTCTAAATTGACAGAAGCCACTAAAATACTCACAGATATGATAAATGATTATAGAGAATTTGTAACGATAGATCTTGTAAATATTAGTAATCAAGATTTTAATAGGACACTTAGGAAATTACACTTACAGAGCAGTTTAAATTTTAACACTATAGATGGAAATATTAGAGAAGCCTTAGAACAATCCAAAGGCTTGACAATAGATACAGTAAAATATAGCAAAGATCCAGTAAATTTAGCTACAGGTAACTTCAGTTACGAAAGAGTGGATTTAGAAATACAAGGGTCATATCCCTTGGAGTTTAGGCGAACTTATAATGCTATAGATAACTATAAGGGGAGTTTGGGGAATCAGTGGATACATAATTTTGAGGTGCATTTAAAGGCAGAAGAAAGTACTATAAAGGCTACTAGAGAAGATGGTAGAGTAGATACGTATTTCAGAGATGGAAAAGGAGAATATACTTCTAGAACGTTATCAGGGCAAAGATTAGTAGAAGTAAAAGGCGAGGACCAACTAAAAGGCTATGAGTTAATACTGGAAGATCAAAAAAGATATAAATTTTCAAAAGAAGGCAGACTAAAAAAGATTGTAGATATA
>CALKWW010000008.1 GCA_938003945.1 uncultured Bacillota bacterium
AAATATATTATTTCCACATTTTCATTATAGATAAGGAACAAATCTCCTTAGTGTTTTATCCCTCTTCTAAGAAATAAATTCAATAATATTTATCCATCTAAATCTTTTAACCATGGTTTAACAGTTTCTTCAAAAACTACATCATCTACTAGAATCCTGTTCTGCCAATAAGGTGCATTTTGTTCGCATATAACGCGCGGAGCCAAAATATAGGCAGACAAAAATCCTGCCTGTTTTATAATTGGCACCAGTTCATCTTTCCCTTCTCCGTAAGGATAGGCAAAATCTACTACCTCTACTCCTTTTAAATTAGTTTCAATGGTCTGCTTACTTTTAATCAGATCTTTTAAGAAAACATCCTTCGCCAAGGGATCAAAAAATGCTGGTTCGTCATCCTTTAAATAATGCATATCATATGTATGGGAGCCCACTGTTGCCAATCCACTGTCTACCATCTCTTGTATCTGTTCCCAAGTAGCTAATGTGAGATTGTCAAAGTCTGGATCACCTACATGCCCAGCTATTACAAACAACGTAAAGGGAATTTGGTACTTCTTTAAAATAGGAAAAGCATTCTCATAAACCGATTCATCCACATCATCAAAGGAAATCCAAACGCAATTCTTGGGATAATCACCCCTTTCACGAAACTGTCTCAATTCAACTGGCGTAACAAAAGTTGCATCAGTTTCTAATAGAGTTTTCATATGCCGTTCAAATTCACTTTCATAAACTGAATAATTTCGTAGCTCATCAGATGTAGTTAAAGACTCTATTACCTTTGTCATAATGCGATCTTTTCTTACACGATGATATGTAAGTGCAAGGCACCCTTCTTGCTTTAAAGGTTGTGGAAAATCCATAGCTGGTTTGCTTTCCACTTTTGCCTTATCAGCTATTACTAATATTATAAAAATTACTACCACAAATAGACTAATATCTTTCAAAAATCTATTTAAAGTGAGTTTCATATTACTCCTCTCCGTCTCTAATTGGATTTGTGTCAAATACAATCACTGTGTTATTTTGCAATTCTTCATAAGTACTTTCATCTATCATATTTAGGCTCATTATATCGTCTTTGGTTGTTGCTCCTGGATATTTTCTACGATTTAAACTACCATATCTTTTTCTATTATAATAGCTCCAAATTGAAAGAGTTAAATAAAAAATGGTGAACAAAACTCCACCTATCTTTAAAAAATTCCTAATATCTCTATTAGTCATCTTAAAAACTATTTTAAACAATCGTGGATATTCATGATCGAGAGAAAATATAGCATCTACGAAAAAGTATATGACTGTTAAACAATAAAACCATACCACTAGTGTAGACACACCGACAATAAGTTCACGCCACCAGCATTTTTCTGATTTTATGATAAAAGATTGGTTCAACTGCTCTTTCGTATCCCCCTGTCTGGACTTGTCCATGTAGCATACCCTCCTTTTATTCTGCTTTTTATAGCCCTAGGAAAAGCAAACATCACTATTATGGCGTTTAATATCCAATAGATAAATGGATACCAAGCTCCCCACAAAAAATATGGGGCAACCTTGTCATACTTACTGTCGATTATTAGAGATACAAATAATTGTATCAAACACAAAAAAACTAGCGAAAAAGATGAAAAAGTAAACCAAACCAATAATTCTTGAACCGTATTAGCTACTACAAAATAATAGATTGTCACGAATATCCAAGAATAGTTCCAAAGTAGACTAGCCCACTGTTCATAATATATTGGCCATATACGCCGATGGCGCCAATCGAGTATTACTCTCCAGTGCCGTAAAATTACTTCTTGTCCCCCCTGCGCCCAACGAATTCTTTGCCTCCAAATGCCACCAATGGTCTCGGGCACTAACATCCAACATAGGGCCCTTGGTTCATAACGTATATCCCAAAATCTCTCTTGAAGTTTCCAAGAGATGGATATATCTTCTGTAATCATATCATGATCCCATAACCCTACGTCAACTAGTGCTTTTTTTCTAAAAGCAACAACCACACCAGAGACTGTCATAATCTTACCCCAAATACGCTGAGACCTCTTTATAGCACCAATAATAGAGGCATATTCAACAATTTGTAATTTAGCCAATAATGTATCCCTATTACGAATCCGTGGATTCCCAGTAACAGCGCCCAATCTCTCACCTCTGTATAGAAAATGATAAATTAAATAGTGGGCTGCATATGGATCTAGCACTGCATCTGCATCAACACAAATTAAGTATTCAGCTTTTGAGGCGAAAGTTGCTAGCTTAAGCGCAGTTGCTTTACCACAATTTTCTTTACAATCTATAACTTTTAAATTATCATATTGCTTGGCTAACTTATGTAATATCTCTCCTGTTCTATCTTTACTGCCATCATTTACTGCAATAATTTCTTTATTTAAATAGGCTATTTTATCCATATAGGCAATAGTCTCTTCGATAGTATCTTCCTCATTGTAACAGGGGATCAAGATACTGACCATTGGCCAGTCAATCTGATTAATTTTCAATTCTATCTGTTTTTCTCGCTTTCTAGTAAACAATATGGAACCCGCAATCCAAAACAAGGACATTAAAAATGGATACCAAAATACATAATTTGATAATCCCTTTATGACTTCTTCCATCTATATTTCTCCTTTGTTTTCAATAGTAAAAAAGCAACCTAAACATTATAGCATTTTTTTCTGAAACTTGAAAATATATATTTTATAAACTCGTCCAATTCCATTTAAACTCTTTTTAGAAAGAACTTTTAACCTTTAAAAGCCTCTTAACCATGGTTATTTATAATATTAAATATAAAAAGGGAGCGACGCTAAGGTCACTCCCTCAATCAATCTATATCACACATATTTTTTTCTCTCTGTATAGTGGGTATGAAGTATCTCATGTGCCTTCTCACTATT
>CALKWW010000009.1 GCA_938003945.1 uncultured Bacillota bacterium
TTTCTTGCTACTTTAATTCCTCTCGGATCAATGATTTCAGAAAGATAGTGTTCTTCGTCATAGACGAATTTGGTTGTCCCTCCCAGGATATCTGTGACTGAGGCAAGGTCTCCATTTTCATTATACTGATAGGATACCTGTTTGCCTGTGGGGCCGGTAATTTTACTAATCCTTCCTTTGTCGTCCCTGTTGAATACGATTGATTTCCCGTCTGAATGGTATACGCCATCTTCGTCGAAGGTTATGACATTACCATTGACATCGGTTATGCTCTCCACACCGGTGTTTGCATTTATTATATAGACAGTACCATCCTCAGTTGTAAGTTTGTATTTTTCAGGATGATATACATTTAAGTTTGACTGATATAGCAAACCTTCAGCGTAGATAAGGCCCGTAGTTTCTCCTAATGCCTCAAGTTTGGAGTATGTACCTAATTGTGCGGTATAGGATACTGAAATGTCATACTGGATTGGCATTAGTGGTTGGGAATCCGGGGTTAGCTTCATATCAAATTTATCAACTTTGCCATTACCCCAATCGATTACAACTGTATGAGGCCTCTCTTCATCAAAGTAAAACTTGCTTAGTCCTAAGGGACCTGTCCCTTGTTCCTGAATCCAGTACTCTCCAGGAACACAACTCTCAGATAGGGTTGCTCCCGCCATAGATAGATTCCAGCCATATCCAAAATCTCCGCTCTTGTTTTTATAGCGGCTGTCATAGTTCCTGAGCACAGTTAATGGAAATCTTTGCACCGGAATATCCATATCCCTGAAGGAAACTGAATAGTTCCCTATCTTCATTTGCCCCTCTACTAAAAGGGCAATCTCATCCACTGTATGATAGTTTGAGCCATAGCCTGTCAGGCGAATGGTATACCAACCGTTTGTTAAAAGTGTGGTATCAAATATACCAAGAACCCCATCCTCCACAGGTTCCGTCCCTTTTGCAATCTCAGTATAGGCATCATCACCTACACAGGCATATTCCAGGACATAATAGATAAATCCATCTGCTGTGACCGTACCGATAATTTCTGTTGGTGTGGTTACACTGCTCCCATCCTCAGGTCCGATTATTTGTGATTCTGGACAGGACATATCTTCAGGATCATATACCTCTAATTGTACTGTCTTGCTTTCCTGGTAACCCAGTGTATTGGTTGCGGTTGCGGTAATAGTATATATGCCTATATCTTTTGGAGTATATATTGCCTCTCCGTTGTCGGCCAAGGGAATTGGTGTCCCGTTAATTGTTACAATCAGGGATTCTATCCCTTCTTTATCGTATGCCGTAGCTTTTATTGTGACTTGTGTATTGATAATGGCTTCATGTAATCCGTTATTTACAATGAGATTGAGAAATTCTTGTTCTTCTTCCTGGCCATCGTCTTCGTCTATCACCAAAAAACTAATTGTATGTGTAGTATAATTTCCGGCAACATCACTGGCAGTAACTGTAATTTCGTGCTCTCCTGATTCTGTTGCGGTAAATATATAGTTTCCATCTACTTCCTCAATAATTCCTTTGCTGGCAACAACCGATAGTTCTACCGGCCCGCTATCGTCGCTTGCCACTATGACGAGCTCTAATGGTTCTCCAACTATTACTTCATCCTTTGAGAGCCTGCATTCCAGTACCGGTGGTGTAGTGTCTATAATTTCTTTTTCTTCTACGGTTGTAATATAGGTCTCTTTTGCCACATTCCCGGCTGTATCGGTAGCTATAACGGTAATTACATGCTCCCCAGCCGTTAAATTGTGAATCGTAAACATGTTGTTTTCGTCTAATATAACTTCTTCATCGTCGAATTTTACCTCTATGTTATCGACTTCGGAATAGTCTGTTAAAATTATTCCCGCTGTTAAATCGTCATCTTCAAGATAGGTATCTTTATCAAATGAAATTTCCACCTTGGGGGGCGTGGTATCGGATACAAGCACGGTTTTTTCTATCTTGGACTTGTTGCCATTGTTATCATAAGCGCTAATTATAAATGTATATTCTCCCGTCTTTTCAGGCAGAAATTCGTAATTATACCCATTGAATGTAATGGGTTTGCCGTTTAATAATGTTTCTATCCTGTCAATACCACTCTCATCTTCTGCTAAAATGCTTAAGATGATCTTCTCTCCAAGTTCAGCCTGTTCTACCAAGTCTGCCGTAAGGGTAGGGCCTTCTAAATCTGGTTCTTTAACAATAATTGTTGCGGAGGCCTCCAATGTTTCACCGGATATGGTAAGTGCTCTTATTGTAAGTGTGTACTCTCCGATATTCGATGTGTCTAAGATATATTGATTGTTTGGGTTCAGTTCAACCTCGGTATCGTTTAGCATATAAGTGATCGATGACAGCTTGTTTGCTGCTGTAATTCGGACATCAAAGGTAGGGGGCTCTTCTCCAACATGGACTATATCTTTTGATGGAATTACATTAACTGTTGGCACAGTGCTATCTACTGTTATGTAATATAGCTTTTGGTCTGCTTTGCCGGCCCAATCGAATGCTCTGATATCGACAGAGTATTTTCCATCCCTATCCGGCATGGTAATAGTGAAGTTTCCTTCGTCGTCAATCGGGATAACCTGATTACCGTTTAATATCACAGAATACCAGGCTATCTCTGTGTTGTTCAAATTCTCAATACGTGCAGCTATGGTCTGCTGTCTGTCAGCATACTCCGGAAGAAGAACTGAAATCTCCGGCGCCGGCGCTTCCACACCATCCTCGGCACCAATCTGATCATAGATATCAGATTTTTCAACCGTTATTACAGTACTGGCGGAAACTATATGCTCTCCATCATTTACTGTACAGCTAACCGGATAGGTACCGGGTACCCAAGATATGACTTTGCTTAAAAGAGAATTCGGTTCGGTAAATTCAATCTCTTCATTTTCTGATGTCCATTGGATCTGAAAGTTATCTCCAAGAACATCATCAGTAATATCTGCTCTTAATTTTAATGGGCTTCCGGCTTTTGTTCTTCCTTTGGTAATAATGTTGACCTCCGGAGGTATGTTCTCATAAGAAGGGCACTGTATCTCATCAGAACGGATAGTTATATCATAAAGTTCCGGTGTATTGCCATCGGAGGAAGCTTCCATTATAACTTCCAATTTCACATATCTGCCTACGACATCGTCTAGTGCTGCATGATTGGCTGTAGGTATTGCCTCACCAAAGTTTTCTTGATCATTTGATGCCGATACACAAACTTTTAATTCACTGTCACCCCACCTCTTGCCATTCCAGTACACAGACGACCATTGTATGTCTTCTCTCTCGCTATCGTATATAACTGACCATCTTCCCTGCTCTACGTACCCGCCTATGGGTATGCTTATATCATCAAGATAGATGACAGTAGGCATCCCCATGCGATCGTAGTATACACAAGAAGTGTCCTCTGTTAAGTCTATAAAGTTTGTCACATCATCGTCATCGGAAAAACCGTCAAAAACAAAGGGAAGCGTGATCATGTGATTCCCATCAATCGGTATCCTATCAAAATACCATTCAAGTACTACACTCCCATCTGGGTTTTCACTGATACTTGATGGAGCAGGTTCTATCACAGACAGATCGAGCATATCTTTGTCCTTAATTATTGTCCGAAAAGTCGTATTTCTACTCGCCGTATCAAATACTTCGGACGCAAAATAAGACATTATCTCCCCTATTTCCTCCGCAGTAGGACTATTCTTATAAATACCCCTACTATATATGGCTATATTTTGCATCTGAAGAGTGCCAGTTCCAATCATCATAGCAAATATACGTATATCGCTTTCTCCTGCCAATGTAGCCTGTTCAATTGACTGTTTCATATAACTATCTTCGCCATCAGAGAGCAGTATTATAAATTTCTGCCTCGAATCATCACTCTGCTCTTCAAATATACTCAAAGCCTCACTTAAACCAGTATGAATCCTCGTACCACCACCACGTCCCAAGGAATCTATTGCTGTATTCAATTTTAATATATCACAAGTCAAATCTTGAACCCTATATCCCCGGCTAGTAAACCCTACAATTCCACACCTGTCACCAGGTTTTATTTTGGTTATAACTTCCTTGGCTGCTACTTTTGCATTCCTTATTCTGGTGCCACTCATACTGCCAGATTCATCGACTACAATTACGAGATCTACCTCATTGGGGTTGACGTCAGCATCTCCAAATCCACTTAGTTTATATGTTAGATCGAATTGATCTCCAGATGGGTTCAGCACAGCTTTATCAATTAGAGAAGTTATTTTAATGCCTTTGCTACTATTCTCATCGCCATATATTGACTCTAAACCCGTATCACCGTAATATTCTCTTTCATTAAGCACTAGTTGATCTGGTATTGAAAGACTGGTCCCGTCTAAATCCCCTTCTAAGAAATCCTCATCTGATGTATATGTCTTGCTAATCCCTGGTCTTGTTATCAGCTCTAAATCCTCAGATGCACCATAGATATTAAATTGACTTCCATTAAATTCAACACTATCTGCTATTATGCGTCCATTTAAAGTAAGGGTATTAACATTGAACTGTACCTTGCCTTTGGGGGCATATAGGATTCCATTGATGGTAATATTTGAACCGCTTATGACAATATCGCCATTCTCAGAATAAAATACAACTGAATTATCATTTTGATAATTCAAAGTGCTGATATTATACCTTATATCGCCCCCTGCGATAATATAACAATTCCCTTCAAATATGCTGCCACTGATATTTATATTATCCTCGACTTTAATAGAGTTATGTATCGATATCTTCTCTTGATTAAAGGTTTTGCTTCCTCCATAGTATTCGTATGGTTCTGCTCTATCGTGAATCACTTCATCCAAATCTGGCATGGAAATAAAGGGGGCTTCAGTATTTTGGGCATTGGTTTTAATAATCCAACCATATGTATTAATTTCTCTTCGCGCATCTATATCACCATCTAAGTAAAGTTCTGAACCGCTGTAGTTAAAACTCCTGCCTGTATAGACGTCCCCTTTAATATTACTCTTCCAACAATTTAGATTGAAATCCTGTAACGAGCTACCTGAAAATATGGTATAATCGAATGTGGTCTTGTCACTATCGTTTGGTGGCATTGCCTTTGCCGTAGCCAAAGGATCTATAACCATGGTAAACATAATTACAATTGCCAATAAACCTGACAACACCTTTTTAAGCCTACCCATTTTAAACCCCATTATATTCTTTCTCCTTTCTCTATGAATAGGTACCTATTCATGATATTGGGCATTATCTAATAAATAACATGGATATTACTTGGATAAATGTAATAATACGGATGCATTTATAAATAATCTAGTATTATAGCTATAACTTTACAAATACAATCATTTTAAGTTTTTATATTTTCACAGCTTATTTATGGGGCTTACATAGCTTGTACAATAAAATGAAAGTGTATTTCTATATGTAAAAAACCAAAATAGCTACATATATAATATGAATGCTCTTATTATTCATGATGATTTCCCAACGTTTGCTTGTATGCCAATATAAATATTAATATGGTGATATTATACATGTAATTATTTGTATTGTAAAGGTTTTTTATCTTTGCTTATGTAATATTTGGAAGTCGTTCTTCGCAATGTCCTTTAAATATACCTATACAATGATGAAGTGATATTCTAAACTTCTATATTACTGACTTTATCTTAACTCACCTTCTATCTCCATTGAATTATATAGCGATAAATAGTAGAATATTATCATAAATGAATTAGGAGGAACTGTTATGAGCGAAAAGTTAAAACTTGCTATTCTCTTTGGAGGTCAATCTGGGGAACACGAAGTCTCTTTGATGTCTGCCACCTCCGTTATAAACAATATAGATAGGGATAAATATTCCCTATATTTAATAGGTATCACTAAATCAGGAAATTGGATGATGTATAATGGAGATCCAGATAAGATCGAAGATGGCTCATGGGAAAAATCAGCAGTACCCATAGTCTTCCCTGCTGACCCATCCTATGGTGGCTTTTTCTTATTGTCTGACCCAAGTAGAGTGTATGAAGTAGATGTAATATTCCCCGTCATGCATGGTCCCCATGCAGAAGATGGTACAATACAAGGGCTCTTCGAACTTGCCCAAATTCCCTATGTAGGATGTGATGTGGTGGCCTCTTCAACTGGTATGGATAAAGCCATATCTAAAGACATTTTTCAAAGGCATAATCTTCCCCAAGCAAAATATAGAGTTATACTTAAAAGAGATTATATTGAGGAGAGGGAAAAAATACTTTCATATATAGAAAGTATTTTTGACTATCCTGTATTTATAAAACCCGCTAATTTGGGTTCTAGTGTAGGCATAAGTAAATGCTATCATAGAGATGAACTTGCCAAAGGGCTAGATAATGCCTCAGAGTATGATAGAAAGATAATAGTTGAAGAATTTATAGATGGATATGAGATAGAATGTGCTGTACTTGGGAATAATCATCCTAAGGCATCTGTGTTGGGACAAATAATCCCATGCAATGATTTTTATGACTATGATGCAAAATACTTTGGAGATGGTAAATCAAAACTGGTAATCCCTGCTCCCCTGTCCGAACAAAAAACCAATGAAATTCGGACTATAGCTATCCAAGCCTTTAAAGCCCTTGATTGCAGTGGACTCGCTAGAGTAGATTTCTTTGTACATGGCACTACAGATGATATATATCTAAACGAAATCAACACCATGCCAGGATTTACAAAGATAAGTATGTATCCCAAACTCTGGGAAGAGTCTGGGATTCCTTATGCAGAGCTGATGGATAAACTAATAGATTTTGCCCTAGATCGGTTCAATGAAAAACATAATATGTAATGTAGGGCTTTCTGAATCTGTGAGGAGGAATATAGATGGACAATAGACCGATCGGTGTCTTTGACTCTGGCCTAGGTGGCTTAACTGTCGTCAAAGAATTGATAGATGAACTTCCAAATGAAGATATTATATACTTTGGTGATACAGCAAGAATACCATATGGTACACGTTCAAAGGAGATAGTGGCAAAATACTCCTCCCAATGTGTTCAATTTCTCAAGACCCAAAATGTAAAGATGGTGGTAGTCGCTTGCAACACTGTCAGTTCTTGTTGTCTTGACTTTCTGAGAACTAAATTCCACATTCCCATTGTAGGAGTAATAGAACCTGGCGCTCAGGCTGCAGTATTGGCAACTACCAATAAAAAAATAGGGGTAATAGGAACCGAGGGGACCATATCGAGTAAGGCTTACGAAAGGGCAATACTAAAGCGTGCACCAGATGTATCAATATACACTAAAGCCTGTTCCCTATTCGTTTCCATTGTGGAAGAAGGATGGGCTGATACAGATGTTGCATATTTGACATCTAAAAAATATCTAGATACCATGAAACTTGAAAAAATTGATACTCTAGTGCTTGGGTGCACACACTTTCCCCTTCTAGCTGATGTAATTGGAAAGACAATGGGAAATGGAGTCACTCTCATTGATCCTGCAGAAGGTACTGCCCTAATGACAAAGCAAATCTTGACTAAGAATAATATGTTAAACTCCCTCAAAAGTAAAGGTAGATATAAATTCTTTGTAAGTGATTTTGGTCAGAAATTCGAACAAATAGGGAGTAATTTTTTGGGACAAAATATAGTATGTGCACAAAAAATAGATATAGAAAATATCAAATAATGTACTAAATTTGAAAGAGAGTTTTATTTACAATATTCCACACAATCTCGCCAAATTCTGGAATGGGTCTATTTCACCCTTGACAATAGCTCATACAAGCATATAAAATAGTTTGGTGTAGAAATATGTTGAAAAGTGTTCGGAGGAAGATATGGATACTAAATTTATTTTTGTAACGGGAGGAGTTGTATCCTCTCTAGGTAAAGGAATAACGGCAGCGTCCTTGGGACGACTTCTAAAAAATCGAGGATTAAAGGTTTCTATACAGAAGTTCGATCCCTACATAAACGTGGATCCAGGAACCATGAGTCCCTACCAACATGGCGAGGTCTTTGTTACAGAGGACGGAGCAGAGACAGACTTGGATCTTGGTCATTATGAGCGTTTTATAGATGAAAATTTAAGTAAGAACAACAATGTCACAACAGGTAAGATCTATTGGTCAGTTTTAAATAAGGAGCGTACAGGAGAATACTTAGGTGGCACTGTACAGGTAATACCCCATATAACGAATGAAATAAAGAGTAGGGTCTATAAAGTGGCAGAAGAGGCAAATCCTGACGTTGTAATCACAGAAATCGGTGGTACAGTGGGGGATATTGAAAGTCTGCCATTTATGGAAGCAATTCGCCAGATAAAGGGAGAAGTAGGCCCAGAAAATTGCATGTACATACATGTAACTCTAGTCCCCTATCTCTCCATGGCAGGTGAACTCAAAACTAAACCTACTCAGCACAGTGTTAAAGAACTAAGAGGTATCGGTATACAGCCTGATATAATAGTATGTCGATCGGAAAAACCCCTGTCTAAGGATTTAAAAGATAAAATAGCGCTTTTTTGTAATCTCGAAGGCGATCATGTAGTACAAAATTTAGATGCAGAAAATCTCTATGAAGTGCCTCTATTGCTACAAAAGGAAGGGTTAGACGATCTAGTTGTCAAGCGCCTTAACCTCTGCGATGGAGCCGCCGCCAATATGCAAGAATGGTGTGCAATGGTAGATAGAATGAAAAACTTGCAAAAAGAGGTAGTAATCGGCCTAGTAGGCAAATATGTAGAACTGCATGATGCTTATTTGAGTGTAGTTGAAGCATTGTCCCATGGTGGATTGCCACACAATGCCGATGTGAAGGTCAAATGGATACATTCGGAATATATAGATGATACAAATGTGAACAAGTATTTAGAAGATGTAGATGGTATATTAGTACCTGGTGGTTTTGGCGATAGAGGTATAGAAGGCAAATTTCACGCCACCAAATATGCAAGGGAACATAATATTCCCTATCTGGGAATATGTCTAGGTATGCAGATTGCAATAATAGAATTTGCAAGAAACGTTGCAGGACTTAAAGATGCCAATAGTACAGAGTTTAATGAAAATACCCAACATCCTGTCATCGATCTTTTAAGCTCCCAGGCAAACATTGATACCCTTGGAGGTACCATGAGATTAGGTGCGTATCCATGTACTTTAAAGGAAGGTACTTTGGTACATATGGCATATAGTTCTGATACCATATATGAAAGACATCGCCACAGGTATGAATTCAATAATAGCTATATCCAAACATTGACATCTAATGGATTTGTAATATCAGGTACATCTCCAAACGGTAAACTTGTTGAAATAATTGAATTAAAGGATCATCCTTGGTTTGTTGGAGTACAATTCCATCCAGAATTTAAATCTAGGCCTAATAGACCCCACCCCTTATTTATAGACTTTGTAGGGGCAGCACTTAAATATAAAGAGACCAAAAACTAAAGCGGAAGATATCTTCCGCTTTAGTTTTTTTGGTAAGGTTCTAAGTGCTATTTAGACTGGTCTTTCAGTTTCTTCTCTGCCATCTCTATGGCTATCTTCACCATATTCCCACAATCTCTTGAACTCACTGCACCCCAGCCTTCTGTCTTAACAATGTCATCTACACCTAATTCCCTTGCAATCTCGTATTTGAGATCATCGGACATGACACCACGACGTTTAGCCATCTTACAACCTCTCCTTCGACGACATTATTATTTTTACGTCGTCGAGTTTAATTTTCCCTTTCATACACTATTCATTCTATATAAATATTGTCAGATCACCAATGTCCCCGTATGACTATCTATTATCTTTAAAATATCTACTTCCTGCCCTGTATTTGCATCTATATATATTATAAATCTATCTTCACCAAATTTTCCGTTAAATTCATAGCATAATCTCTCATCTCTCCCAGGTGTAGGAATAATCGCAAGACGCTTTGACTCTATCTCAAGGGAGGGATTCACTAGTGCATTGGCCTCATCTAATGAGAGAGCAGGTTTCTCTATATTGCGCACCCTATGGGATATTAGGTAGTTTTTAGATTCAAACCCCACCACTTGTCCGTCATTTAACGATAGCTTTACCTTTATGAGATCAGGATATACCACAACATCGCCATCTCTATACGCAAAATTCATAGTGCACATACCTTGATAGATTTTTTTGTATGTCGGAACCATATCCTCATATCCTTTATCCTTCAAAAATTTGGTCGCCATCTCCACTACCTTGTCAGAAGATATTCTCGCCTCCTCCTCACCTGGATCGCCTATCATGTTTACTACATTGCCCCCCTTCTTACTTACGGTAAAATAAAATGGCCCCCTTCCATCCTTTAATTCTGTATAGACACCCCAGCACTTTATATCGCCATTGTTTTCGCTCCACTTTCCTATATTACTTATCCTCTCCTTCCCCACAAATTTTCTAACTATCTCAATCGCTTGCTCTTGATCTATTTCATCACCTTTTAATTTTATATTTTCAAACTCCTGCAATGCATCTGAGAAAGGACCATCATATATGAGGGTAGGATATTTTATGTCGCTCTTCTCAATATTTACTAGCTGACGGGTTATAATGTCATCAGTCTTCTCATCTAAACGATTACCTTGCCTTCCTATATCTTTCCAACTTACACCTCCCTTATTTATATTATCTTGTAGATCTCTTAACTCTTCGCCTAATTTTACGTAGTTATTATGTATTTCCTTTAAATTATCACTCTCATCTAATGATAGAGTCTTCCCTTGTCCCACACTCTGTGTCAGGTAGTTGCTATAGTCAGACATTTGGTTTAATAGCTTAGATGTCTTTATAAGTGATATATGGGATACAGGTAGACTAGCCAGTTCTGCCTGGGCAGCATCAGAATGTCTCCAAATCTCCGATATCAGTTTTAAATGCTGACCTTGATCTCCACTCACCATCAATTTAGACAGCGAAGTCTCAATATTGTTTACATGGCCTACCATATCAAAAAAAGCCCTTTGATACATATTATCCATCTGTATAGTATGTCGCTTATTTAATGTATAGTTATAGACTCCCCACACCCCTGTCATTATAAGGGCAAACACCAATACTAGAGTCAACCTTCTCTGCCGCATATTTATCCTCCTTCACGCCTATTTCGCAAATCTATGGTCTACTACTACCCCTCACAATGCCAAGCCATCCGATGTATAAATACCCTATCTTGCAAATCTATGGTCTCCTATTACAGTTATAACTGGCCTTGACCATATCCAAGAACTGGTGGACTTTGCTGGATTATAATAGTATATGGCTCCACCTGTAGGATCCCAACCATTCATGGCATCCGTAGCCGCTCTCAGGGATTCATTATCTGGCGATAGATTTATCTGCCCATCAAATACAGCTGTAAATGCACCTGGTTGATACACCACACCAGCTATTGTGTTGGGAAAAGACGAGTGTTTTACTCTATTTAAAATTACAGCAGCTACTGCAACCTTACCTACATATGGCTCCCCCCTAGCCTCTGCATGTACTGCCCTTGCAAGTGTATGTATGTCACCCCTATCTATATTGCCACCTCTAGATGCTTGATAATTATCCGATGTAGTGCTTTTGAATTGAATACCTAAAGCTGCTGCAGTTGAACTCCCCACTACACCATCTGCTTTAAGCCCATGTTTCCTCTGAAACCTCTTTACAGCTTCAAAAGTATCAGTACCATATATTCCATCTATTGAACCATTGTAATAGCCCCACTGCTTTAATTTCCTCTGCAGTTCATATACCTTATCCCCCGTTTTTCCCCAATAGAGATAGGCAACCTCCCTTGATGTATCATCTTTATATATGTAATTGGCAATCAGAAAACTACATATTAACATGGTAATCAAAATAACCACAACATTTTTTCTATACTTAAAGCGCATAATATCTCCCTCTCTAGATAAAATCATTTATTATATTGTTGGCCAACTAAATTTCAATATACTAGTAAATATTTGTCAAATAAAAAAAGGGCAATTCTGCCCTTTCACTATATATCAGATACAAATGAAAATAATTTCATCATCTTAGAGATGGATTTGTCAAACCATTCCCTTGATTTAAACCTATATTCTATTATCTGTTCCTCATCTTCTAAACCCTGTACCATATCATCGCTATGAGAGCTTTCAAAGGCTTGTCTAGTATTCAGACTATCATCATCTACATAAGTGGGATCGGTATCTAACATATCTTTATTACTTTCCACATCGTTTCTGTCGGCATTTTGTAAAACTTCCATATGGGCATCCTTTTCTTCTACAGCATTATCCTCCTGCACATCTGTTGCCACACCATGGCTTATATCTACAAAACACAGCGGGGGAAACATCACACACCACCAATTAGCTCCTGCTCCCTCTCCAAGTACTATCTTTAACGCATGATATCTGCCTGCAGGTAATACTAGGTTCCCATACGATTTTATTGGGAAATCAAAAAATCCTATGATGGCTTTTGCCTTATAATCCTTGCCTTGCCTTGCTATTTCATCATTTGCAATCTCCTCTAACCTATGTAATTCACGCATTACTATTTCTTCCGCTTCTTCTACACAGTCTACATCCTTGAACTTCTCACTGAATTCATAAAGTAGCCTATCACGTACATCTAATTTAAGAGCTTGATCTTCAGGAGAATCGCTATTGGCCACCACATGGAATCTCAAATATTGGTTGTCCACAGAATACTCTGTATAATATCTACACGACATTATGACTATGAAACATATGGATATGATCCCCATAAGTAGTTTAAACCTACGCATCTGTCAATACCCCCAGTTTTATTTTTACAATCGCTTAATAATGCTGTGTGGCTAGAACTATATTTAAAAGATAGTCAGCCTCATTATTTGTATAGATAAGTATTGACAGTTTTATTTTTTTTATACATAAAAATATTTTAATCTATATAACAGTTATTATCATTCTATTCTTCCCACTCAAATGAAGACATTTACCTATGCTATTTCTCCTGGATAATTGGCCCTTTAGCTATAGTATGGGTCAAAAAGATCTCTCCATACTTATCTCGCAATAGTTTATAGCCTCTCTGGGCTTCATCCCTATCTTTAAATACACCAAATACAGAAGGTCCACTACCACTCATGAGTGTATATACTGCTCCTGCTCCATAGAGATCAGACTTTATATCATATATGCCTGGATAAAACTTTGCCGATACCTCTTCTAAGACATTATGACCATACCTAGCCATTCTCTCTAGCTCCCTTTCACATAACGCCTGTATAAATCCGTTATTGTCGGGGCGATTTGCAATATCATCTATTTTTATATGAGCATATATCTCTCCTGTAGATATATTAAAATCTGGCTTTATTATTACAAGCCAAAATTCGTCTGTAAATGGAAGCTGCGTAAGTTTTTCGCCTATACCCTCTGCAAGTGCAGTCCCACCCAATATACAAAATGGGATATCAGCACCTACAGTGCTGCCCATATATGCTAATTCATCAAAAGTTATGTCTATATCATATAGAGATTTGATTCCAAGCATGACAGCAGCACCATCACTACTACCGCCCCCCAAACCTGCAGCTGAGGGGATATTCTTATCTATATATATATGTAGTCCCTCATCTATTTTAAACCTGTCTAACATTAGCTCTGCAGCCTTATAAGCTATATTTTCCTTGCCCTCTGGTATATTCGGATCACTCACTCCAACCTTTATTTCTCTTTCAGGTATTCTACGTATTGTAATCTCATCGTATATTGCCACCGACTGCATTATAGTTGATATGTCGTGATATCCATCTTCCCTCTTCCTCACAACATCTAAGGTCCAGTTTATCTTCGCCGGTGTCTTTAAAATTATCTCTTGCATAATTTCCTCCCCATTTAAAATTTTAAAATGGCTCCTACCCATGGCAAAACACCAAAGTAGAAGCCATTCCCTCTAGATACTCATCTCTTCCCTCTTATAGTCATACTTTTTATATACTACTATTCTACTACCCACTTCTAAGTTTTCCCCATCAGGTAATGTATTAAACCTCAATATATTATCTATAGTTGTATTATATTGCTTTGCAATAGACCAAAGATTGTCACCTTCCTTTACAAAGTATACAAAAATACCTGACTGTTGCTTTGGTAACTCCTCTAACTCCTCAATATCTACAACTACATTTATTCCTATCTCATCGTACACTCGTGCCCATCCACTTATTGTAGACTTAAATTCTATCTCATCAGGATTTATAAGTGAAAAGCTCATATCTTCTACCTGCACATTGCTCTCACATTGCATATTATCGTCTATGCCATCAATGTCAACATTCTGATTAAACGGTATATCCTGCTTAAAACTCACAATACCCCCTGCTTCCTTTGATTGATACAGCACATTTATAGGAAGCACACCTTCAATCACTACCCTGCCATCATATAACTCCTGTTCTAACATAACGGCCTTTGCATCTATATATAAGACTCTATCACATCTAGGCATGTTCTCAGGTAAGAGAATTAACTCTTTTACTGTCATCTGGGATTGCCCTTCTCCTACGAACTCAGTAAGGCTTATATCTTTCAGCTTCACATCCAAAGCACCGTTTGGAATATATGCATCCGTGATGATGTCTCTGTGCTGACGTTCTATAGCCGAAGCCTCAAAAAAAAGTAGCACCTCCACGTCCACCAGCCTCATATCTCCGTTTAAGTCTTCCCTAGGCTCTATATATAAATCTTCTGCCCATACATTGCCAGTACAGTCCATACCTTGATAAACACCAGCAATATCTACCAAATGGGTGAACTCCAATTCTTCGCTAAAATAGTGTATGGGGTACTCTGTATCCTCGCATAGATATAAAAAACCTATATCCAAGGTACCATTTACAACTACTTTATTGTCCGCCGATTTGGTGTTTATCTCCTTGAGCCTTATATCCCTTCTCAGTATCTCTACTATGGTAGGCATATTGTCGCTAAGTTCTAAACTCTCCCTTATAATAGTCTGGGCATCCCCCCGTCCTCCCTCATAAGATAGGACTATAGTATCTCTTAGTACTTCCACCTGTTCATCTCTATCAAATCCATCTACAACCTCTAATTGAGCCATATCACACACCTTAGATTCTATATCTACTACGGCTCTTGTGCTTATTTTCCTACTGTTTATAATCTCACAATCTACATGCTCTAGCTCTGCGCTCACATTGGCAATCATCTTTGGACGCACACCTGATATATCTAAATAACTAGTAAAGCTAGCATCCGATTCCATGCTAGCAATAGTCTTATCATCCTCTTCTGCCAAATAGAGTATATTGTACTTTATACTTCCCTCTACCATGACTTTGTCTTGGATGACTTCCCTACTATTTATGGTAACCCTACCGGTCACGTCCAATATTTTCCCAATATCCGGTTTGTCCTCAGGCACGATTATATCTGATTCTACCAGCACCTGCAACCACTCGTGCCCTGCTATTTGGTCTATTCTAAGTGAACTTCGTGTAATTTCGATGGCCAATATTATTCCCTCCCATATATTAGATATTAGAATTAGTCAAGCCTTATCAACCCAACTAATTACATGAGCAACTACGTTTAAATGTAGTTATTCATAATTTCATACTAATATATAATATATTTGACCATCGAAAAATATGTTAAATTCTTTGGTTATTTTTGCATACTGTGAGTTCTATACTAGATATAAGTATATCAGAATAGGTATAAGATAGGGTTTGTGTATTATTTGCATCATCTTCTACTACTATAGTAAATACACTTGGATACGTATCGTCTATGACTCCCTGGCGTATGACATTTTTTCTGCGTCCCCTATTTACTTTGAGCATAACCTGCTCACCTATATTAGATTGGACGTCTTTCTTTATGCTGTCGAGATTTCTTTCTTCTGTCATATCAATACCTCCCATTTATTCTCTCTATATATATTATACCCCAAATAATATGAAATTTAACCCCAATGTAGTTTTCCACCTCCTAAACTTGAGATATAATTCTCTTTTAAAGAAATAAAGATGCCAGTTGGCATCTTTATTTCTTTAATCATCATCGTCTTGGTAATCGTCCATATCTTCAGTATCAAAATCGTCCATTATCTCCATATCGTCGGATTCATCTAATTCTTCCAAATCATCTAAACTATCTTCATCATCTATAATAATATCATCAGAACCATCAGGATCGTCATCCATATAAAGATCCCAGTTATCTTCTTTCTTCGATGCTTTCTCGACTTTTTCCTCCAACTCTTCCGGCATACATTGATAACACATAGCTTCACCTATCCTTATTATGTTTTCCCCACATTCAGGACAGATGTCATATTCCTCCTCATCCCCATTATCACCTATTTTTTTACTCAAATCCTCCGTACACACTTTACATAGGATATCAGTATCCTTAATATAATTCAAATTGCATCGAGGACATTTTTTATATGCCATACAAATCTTCCCTCCATAACTATTGAAAATAAAATGCTATATTAGTTTTTTTAATTCATGTTAATTATATTCAATATTACTAAAAAGGCAATAGTTTTGTAATGGCATTTATTAAATTAGTCATAACCTAAAACAACTTTTTATATCCACATTCTTCACATTATCCACAATCACCGTAATATTTACATAGAGGTTTTATGTGTGAAATTTTGCAGTTATCCACAGGCGAAATGGAATTATTGAGGGCAGTTATCCACACTATCCACAATCTTATCCCCAAATCCCCATATATTAAGGTTCTATATTGTGGATATATCCCACGATTTTCCACATTATCAACAAAGTAATTTTGTATCTTTATTCCAGAAAAATTACTTATACCGTTTCCTCCATTATCAATTTATCCGCAATGAGGGCTATGAATTCTCCGTTGGTAGGCTTATCATTACTCGTATAGACTGTATAGCCAAATATTTGATTTATACTCTCCATCCTACCTCTGTTCCATGATACATCTATGGCATGCCTTATCGCTCTCTCAACCTTACTAGGCGTAGTATCAAATCTATCTGCAATTCCTGGATATAGTTCCTTTGTTATTCTATTTATTACGTTATTATCCTCCACAACCATCTTAATAGCTTCTCTTAAAAAGTGATATCCCTTTATATGAGCAGGAATACCTATTGTGAGAAATATGTTTGTTATCTTTTCATCCATGTTTTTACTCTTATCTTTAAGTGTATTAGCAACAATCTTTCCTCCTGCTCTCCCTGCAATCTCCCTTATTCTCCTGAGCATCATATCCATGTCAAATGGCTTTATCATATAATATTTTGCTCCTAGCTGCACTGCACGTTTAACTATATCCTCTTGACCCACTGCAGAGAGACATATGCAAGATGGCACATGCTTTAATTGAGCGCTATTTATAATCTCCAGTACGCCTAATCCATCGACTTTAGGCATTACTATATCCAAAATCACTACATCTGGCAAAGTATCTAATATGAGTTTACTCCCGTCTGCCCCATTATAGGCAGTTCCCACTAACCTCATGTCATTTTGAGTTTCAATACACTGTGAATAGATATCCACAATACTATGATTGTCGTCTATTATAGCCACCTTTATCCTATCATCCATTTTTTTCCCCTCCTAATATTGCTTTGCCTTTTTATATCGACGGACAAATAGATAGCGCGTTTTGTCGATATTTGTAGCATATAGCAATTATTACCATTTATTGAGTATATAATACCATAACTTGATGATATTTAAAAGTGGTTTTTATATTTTATTTTATAATTAATCATATTAAATGCTAAAAAATTGAAACCTCATAGACTCAATCAATTAAGGCAATCCTTTTTAGCATTTAAAAAATATGAGTTCAAGTATTATCTGTGTGAGAACACCGGCGAGCTTAAGTATCGTTGTCCTGTGTCGGGAAGTAATACAAGTATATTTTTGTCCCTATTTTCTTCAAGTTTTGCAATGGAAACCCCAGCATAGACTGCGGCACCAGAGGATATGCCTACTAAAAGCCCCTCCTCTCTAGCAAGCCTCTTTGTCATATCATAGGCATCTTCATCACTAACTCTAATCACATCGTCTAATAGCTGTGTATTAAGTATTTTAGGAATAAATCCTGCTCCAATTCCCTGCAATCCATGTTTGCCAGGGGCATCCCCAGACAACACCGCAGAAGTTTTAGGCTCTATCCCTATTATCTGAATAGAACTCCTATAGCTCTTTAGCTGTTCTCCCACCCCCGTTATGGTTCCTCCTGTACCGATTCCAGCCACAAACATATCTATATCACCGGCCATATCGTCCCATATCTCCTTAGCAGTAGTCCTTCTATGTATTTCAGGATTAGCAGGATTTTCAAACTGCTGAGGAATAAATGAATGGGGAATCTCATCTGCCAACTCTTTTGCCTTATCTATGGCACCTTTCATCCCGAGTTCACCGGGGGTTAGAACTAGCTCTGCTCCATAGGCTGCAAGTAAGCTTCTCCTCTCCACACTCATAGTCTCGGGCATTGTAAGTATGAGTCTATAATCCAATACAGCACATACCATTGCAAGGCCTATACCTGTATTCCCACTTGTGGGCTCTATCACAACAGAACTGGGGGTGAGTTTCCCCTCCTTTTCTGCTTCCAATATCATATTTAGGGCGACTCTATCTTTTACACTACCACCTGGGTTGAAGTACTCTATCTTTGCATATACATTCCCCCAATTTTTCTCTACAACTCTATTTAATTTTATGATTGGCGTATTGCCAATGAGTTCAGTTACATCTCTTGCAATATTTTTCATATTAAATATACCTCCCCATATATTGCTAATATTATATCACAAATAGTCAAAATGTTAGCATGGACATGGTCCTTTAATCAAAACATCTATACCATCGCTTACAATAATTAGTACAACAAAAAACTGGCAAAAGGTATAATCACTTGATATTTTGATATTGAGTACCTACAAACTTGATAAATCTATACCTTGCAAAATTCACCCATTGATTATCCACAATATGGACATGTCACCTCACCTGTATGAGCATCTATATATAGGAGCCAATATCCAAATCCATACATGCTTTTAGCAGGCTTCCAACAATAAAAGCCTTCTAATCCCTTTGGAGGCATAGGAGCATATGGACCTGGAATTCCATATACTATATACTGCATAATTTCTTCTTTGCATATAAGTCCCACTATATAATGGCTATCATAGACATATGGATAGTATCTACCAAATTGAGGTATCTTAATCCATGTGGCTCCTGCTATATATTCATCAAATGGATCTATGGGCTCATAAGTCTCCATAAGTCCGTGGAAATAATCCTCCACCTCACTCCAATATAGTGGATATATATCCTCATCATCCACCTTATCTTCAGTTCCATTATGTCTTTGAAGAGACTCTATAGCTATCTTGTCTCTGTCTTTCATCTTTTTATTATTTTCTTCTTTTTGTCTGTCGGTATTGGCTACCCAATCATCTATGGGCTCTCTTCTCTTTTCTTCACGTTCTAAACCATTGTCTACAGTCACATCTGGTAACACATCTACATCCAACTTCTCTTTGTCTTCTTCCTTTTTTAGACCATCCTTGTGTCGAGCTACCTTTTCTTCTATTTGGGTTGTTTCATCCATACCCTTTAATTGCCCTAAAGCTCCCGTTCTGACTTTCCCATTTCCTGATTGAAGAACAAAGCCTTCCCCTATTATTTTATTTAGGCTATCTACACTATCTTCGTCATCTACATTATCTACATTATCTGTATTTTCTATATCATCTGTATTACCTACATCATCTGTATTACCTACATCATCTGTATTTTCTACATCATCTGCATTTTCCAAGACACTATCAAACTCGAGTGTGTTTTTTATACCAATATCTTTAGTCTGTCTTGCTTCCACCCTCTTCCTAATTGCCTTTGCTACCCTACCTGTCCAATCAATTTCAATGCCTCTATCTGCATAACCTATAAGAGGAAATTTTATTGATATCTCTCCTGACTTCTCACGATTTATTAAGACTACTGCAATACCATGAAACTCATCTAACCCTTGACCACTTTCCCCAACATTATATGGATTAAACTCGATTGTATTCTCTCCTCTACCCCTCTTATCTACCTCTAAAATCCCTAATGTCTGGGGAATCTGCCCACCTCTTCCAGGTACTAATACAAGTTCATACATACCATTCACACTATCTGCAGCTTCAATATCTTGGACATATATGTACGCCTTACCTCTATCACGCTTTATCTCCAATTTACAATAACCTGCCGGTTCTTTACCTTCCTCAAAACTATATCCCCTATCTTTAGATTGAAATATTATAAAGGAACGGTGGTAATAGTTTTTTCCTAGCATTTAATCCATCCTCCTTTTAAGACTATCATTATAATATATGTAGACCAGTCTGAAATGTTGTTTATTTATATGGAAAATTGTTTACAAAATATCCAAAGTGAAATTTAAAATATATATATTGAAGAACTCAAATATATATGGTATAGTGTATACTGGGAAACTGTTTTGGAGTTTGGGGCTACTCCAATGCTCGATAATGACTATTATCCCGCATTAGAGCTGCTTACAATATTTTTTTAAGGAGGAGTTATAAATGGCAACAAGTGAACATTTTAAATTAAGTGAGATTCGTGCTAATAACCCAATCAACTCTCAGATCAGATCTACAATTGAAACTGCCTTCTATGGCAACAATGTAGAGAGAATAACTACCATAAAGGAAGCTTACAAATTGGCAGCTAATTCTCCAGGTACTATAGTAACCGATATTCCAGTATATAAGCCAGAAGCTATGGGCCTTGACCCTGACACAAAAGTTTTACTATTCAATGACGGTGCCGTAAAGGGTAGAGCAGCTGCTGCCAGGAGGATTCTTGGTGAACCTGGGATTGACGTTGAAGAATATGGTGCTATAATTCGTGAGGCCGTATATGATACACGTTTTAGAAAACTCTACCACGCAAATGCATATATAGGCCTAGACAAGGATTTCATGGTAAAAGCTCACCTTCTCATACCTGAAAATCATGAGAATTTAATGTATTCTTGGATGCTCAACTTCCAGTATATAACTGAACATTACTACAATATGTATTCTCAGTCACGACATCTTGAAAATGAAGGTGATATCTATATAATCTCTGATCCTGATTGGCGACATCCTGATTTCCCCATGGGACTTGCTTTCTTTGATCCGGAGCATAACTGTGCAGCCATACTCGGTATGAGATACTTTGGCGAACATAAAAAGGGTACTCTCACCCTTGCATGGGGTATTGCAAATCGTCATGGCTATGCATCTTGTCATGGGGGACAGAAACGTTATAACCTCCCAAATGGCGATAAATTTGTATTAGGCGTATTCGGACTATCAGGCTCTGGGAAATCAACTATAACACACGCTCGTCATGATGATAAATATGATATAACCATCTTACATGACGATGCCTTTGTCATATCCACAGAAGATGGATCGTCCATCGCCCTTGAACCCACATACTTTGACAAGACTCAAGATTATCCAATGGAAAAAGAAGATAACAAGTACCTACTTACAGTGCAGAATAACGGAGCCACACTTAATGAGGATGGAGACATTGTACTTCTAACTGAAGATGTGCGAAATGGCAATGGAAGAGCTATTAAGTCTAGACTATGGTCTCCTAATAGGGTAGATAAGTTTGGTGAACCATGTAACGCAATAGCATGGATAATGAAGGATCCTACTTTGCCACCTGTAATTAAAATATCTGACCCAGTGCTTGCATCTACAATGGGCGCTACATTAGCTACTAAGCGAACATCCGCCGAGAGACTTCCAGAAGGTGTAGACCCAGATGCATTAGTTGTTGAACCTTATGCCAATCCATTTAGGACATATCCACTGGCAGAAGACTATAAAAAATTCAAAGCTCTCTTTGAAGAGAGACATGTAGAATGCTATATACTAAATACAGGTTACTTCATGGATAAAAAGGTACCAAAGGAAATTACACTAGGCTCTATAGAAAAGATACTAGAAGATAAGGCAACATTTAAAAAATTAGGCAATCTATCAACCCTCGAGTACCTCGATGTACCTGGGTTCGAACCTGATTTTGAAGACGAAGAATATAAAAAGCAGTTCGTGGCACGTATGAAAGATAGAGTTGAATTCATAGAGTCAAGAAAAGAGTTTAAAGATGGTTATGATAAACTCCCTGATGAAGCTCTAGAAGCAATGCAAAAGGTACTAGATGAAGTGGAAAAAAATATATAGTAAAATTTAATCAAAGAAAAATGATCCCATATGGGATCATTTTTCTTTTGCACTTTTCTTATAAAATACCACCAATACTCTCTTAAATCATGGACCGGCTCTAGTTTGTCTCTACTTTCTACCCTTATTTTCTATTATATGCTTATATATAACAGATGTGATATATGCAAACTCATCTACACTTAAAGTCTCACCACGCCTATTAGGCTCTATACCACACTCTCTCAATATCTCTCTAATCTCTGCCTTGCTACCAATATCCTCTTCAAAGGGATAACTCGATAGGGCATTTAAAAGGGTCTTGCGCCGCTTAGAAAAGGCTGCTCTAACCACCTGGAAGAATAACTTCGCCTCTTTCCCCTCTAGTAGAGTATCCTCTCGTCTAGTCAACTTGACTACTGCAGAGCCTACCTTTGGAGGAGGCATGAATACACTAGCTGGCACATTCACTATTATGCGAGGCTCTGTATAATACTTGACTGCTACTGTCAATGCACCATATTCTTTTGTACCAGGATTGGCAACTATGCGCTCCGCCACCTCTCTTTGTACCATGACTACAATATCTGTATATGGAAGATCACTCTCTAAAAAGCTCATTATTATAGGGCTGGTTATATAATATGGTAGATTGGCAACTATCTTAAAAGGTTTATCACTAAAATAATCAGTTATAAGTTTGTCTAGATCTATCTCTAATATATCCCCATTTATCACATATACATTGTCATAATCCCCTAGAGTCTCATCTAGTATAGGTATAAGTTTATCGTCTATCTCTACTGCGACAACTCTATCTGCCCTCTTGGCTAAATCCACCGTCAGACTACCTATACCCGGGCCTACCTCTAGTATATAGTCATCTGAATCAATGTTAGCCCCTTCCATGATTTTATTTAGTATGTTCCTATCAATTAGAAAGTTTTGGCCTAGACTCTTACTAAACTCAAAACCATGTCTTTTCAATATATCCACCACAACTGTCGGTGATGTTAAATTCTCCAATTTCAATCCCCCTAATATCTCCATAATAAAACATGGACAGGATAATATCCTGCCCATATCATATCTATTTATTAAAATATATTTTAACCGATCTCACACCAAATTGTCTACATTGATTTTTTGTATTCAAGAATACATCTATTTTATTACCCTTTATGGCACCTCCAGTATCCATGGCCCTATAATAGCCATTTAAATGTTCCATCCCTGGAAATTCTACATATACCTTAGTGCGAAGGGGGATTACATTGGGATCTACTGCTATCATCCCTGGCGCCGGCGCCACTCCAGTAGCTGTGTTATTGCCCGTGTGGGTATAGGCAGTTGCCGTAAAGCTCGCAACTTTACCTTGACTACTGCTGCTATTACTCTTACTAGTATTACTACTGCTATTACTCTTACTAGTATTACTACTTCTACTACTACGACTCCCACCACGAGAAGCAACTGTTATATTCTTTTTTGGCTTTTCAACTACCTTCTCCATGGTGCCGTTTTCTATTATTTTATTCTTCGCCTCTTTTACCGTATTCTTCTCTACAAGTTCGCGAGATATCTCATCTCCATCCTTGTACACAACCATTATTTTCTTCTCTATTTCGCCCTCTTCACCTTCTTGAACTACTTTCTTCTTACCCTTTTCTAATTTGGCATTATTTTTTACTACTTCTTTAAAGGGAATTGTAGTCTTCTCAGTGATTATCTCCTTTTCTATTCTATTTATGTTTATGAATAGACCAGGAGTTAAGGGAGTATCAAGACTATGACTTATTATATCATCATCATCTATTGTTATATCTGCCTCCTTGAGTACATCCTCTACTGTACCCTCTGTCAAATAGACTGTCTTGATATTATTATCTGCCTTGACCGTTGCTGCGGTAGCACGCATAATCTTTATTTCATTGTGCTTTTCAAGCTCAGTATCTCTACTTGGCTCTATCTTGTCACAAGGACCTAACTCAATATTATATCGTCTCAGTACATCATCTACTGTATTTTCCATTGTCCTCAACTCTACAACGTCACCATTGTCATTTAACACAACTGACTTACTTACTTCATCAATATACTGCGCAAACCCTACGGTTACACCCGTAAAGATAATCAGGCCAATTAGGAAACCACTTACATGCTTGTTCCTTAAAATGCCCGATGAATCAGATTCCATTTAAAAAACCTCCTTTTATTTCGCAGCATCGGATTTGTCGTTGACATTGTAATACATTTTTAATATTTTGTCAAGGTTTTGTAATAATTATAGTACAACCCCTCATTCTAGTGGAGCTCATACCTCCCAAAGGTAGAATAGGGATTACAATGTTGCCGGAGCAAAAATTATATTCCACTCCTTATTTTGGATCACACATTAGAATATTATTCCACTAACTTTGGCAATTATACCATACTTATGACACTTGTCAAATAATTTTAGCTTTTATTAAAAAAATGCATATATAGAAACTACTGGCGATAATCTCCTAGGCAAAGTTTTTATTGACTCTATCAATATATAATGGCAAAATATAAAGGAGGTGATATTTATGAAAAAACTGATACTTCCTATAATATGCATATTATTTCTTATCACTGCATGTATTCCTTTTCAGATAAGAGATATCCACGATACAGAATCTGAAAAAGAAAGACAAGATACAGCTATATATGCACTGAATATGTATTTGGATCTATGGCAAGATGGAAAATATGAAGACATGTATAATCTCCTTTCCACATCTAGCAAAGAAGAGATAGATAAAGAAAAATTTGTAGAGCGCTACAACAATATATTCTCTGCCATAGGACTTGTAGATATGGATATAGATATACAAGATGAGACAGATGAGACAAAAGACGAAGAAAAATCAGAAGATCTAGAAGATTTAAACTCTTCCCAGGAACAATTTATTGTATTCATAACATTCAATACAAATACTGTTCCAAACTTTAAACAGGAATATACAATTCAACTTGTCAAACAGGAGGATAACTGGAAGATAGATTGGTCCCCTTCCCTTATATTTTCTAATATGGATTATGGAGATGTAGTAAATATAGAGAAAACTCAAAGGACAAGGGGAGAAATATTAGACAGAAATAATGAAGTCTTGGCAAATACCTCTAATGTCTATACCGTAGGAGCTGTGCCAAGCGCTATACCTGACACAGATATATTTGTGAAAAAGTTGGCTCCCATAATTGAAGTATCTGAAGACTATATATTAGATCAACTGAACCAAAGCTGGGTTACCGATGACTCATTTGTCCCACTGCGCTCCTATCCTCTCTCCATCACCAAAGAATTTAAAGATGAGATACTCGGAGTAAAGGGGGTCATGTTATCGTCCCAACATAAACTGGCTCGCCAATATACAAAGGGAGAGCGACTAGCCCAAGTTACGGGATATGTACAAAACATAGACGAAGAGCGCTTAGAAAATTTGGCTAACAAGGGCTATACCCAGGAAGACATAATAGGTAGACAAGGCATAGAAGCTACAATGGAGGAGACACTCCGTGAACAAAATGGCTATAAGATAGACATATTAGACGAAGAAGGCAATACAAAAGCAACCATAGCAGAGACTGAAGGAGCAGATGGAGATAATATCGTACTATCCATAGATTCCTATCTCCAAGACATATGTTACAAGGCCATGACAGATCACAAGGGAACAATTGTAGCTATGAATCCAAAAACTGGAGAGACACTGGCCATGGTCAGCAAACCTTCATTTGATCCTAATATGTTTTCATTTGGCATATCACAAGAAGAATGGAACGAGATAAAAGACAATGAATACCACCCTCTAATAAATCGGAGTGTTAAGGCCTATATCCCTGGTTCTACATTCAAACCTTTTACTGCTGCAATGGCCCTTGATGCAGGAGTAATATCTCCAGATACAGTAGTTAAAGAGGCACAAAATAAGGAATGGTATCCCTCAAATGATTGGGGTAGCACGCCAATACGAAGAGTTGACCATCCAGCTGGAGATGTGAACTTGAAAAATGCACTCATATGGTCGGACAATATATACTTTGCATGGACTGCACTAGAGCTAGGTGGTAATGAAATTGCACAATATGCCACTAAATATGGATTAGGCGAGGATATCCCCTTTGAACTGGCCGTTGACAATAGCCAAATAAAAAAGGAATCTACTAACTGGAATGATCAGCTAGTGGCAGATACAGGATATGGGCAAGGTGAAGTACTGATCGCACCACTCCAATTGGCATCAATGTATACTGCATTTTTTAACGATGGCAATATACTAATACCCCAGTTAGTGAGGGAAGTGAAAAGTCCATCTGGCGAGAGTATTAAAACATTCCAGACAAAGACATGGAAACAAAAAGTTATGGAAAAAGACACTGCAGACACAATATACTCCTATATGATAGATGTTGTGGAAGATACGACAGGCACTGCAAATTCACTTCAAATGCCAAACATTAGAATTGGTGCCAAGACAGGCACAGCTCAGTTAGGTACTGATGGCAAGCAAGAACTTGCATGGCTTGTAGCCTTCACTGCCAACCAAGAAAGGCCTCTACTCCTTACAATCTGCCTTGAAGTTCCCACAAACAAGGGCAGTGACAAATTTGATATAGCAAATACCATATTCAAAGAATATTATGGACAATAAAATCGCATCTTTGTACTGCAACCAATTATTTTAGAAAAGCAGGGCATGGCTCTATATCAAGCCATGTCCTGCTTTTCTATGAAAGTCCGTACTCTAAAGTTCACACCTAAATCTTGTGCTATTTTCCTTGATGCCTCTATCTTATCTGGTGAAAGAATATCTACCACCGATAACACTACATTTGGCACATACTTTTTGCACTCCCGTGCAAACTCCAATAGACCGTGAAATGCATCCTCTCCATAATCCGATTTGCATATCTGTTGATATTCATAGGCAGTAGGGGCATTCAAACTTATGGAGACAGTATCTATAAGCCCTTCAAATTTAGGGGTTATATTCTCCCCATGATAGAGATTTGCCTGACCATTTGTGTTTATCCGAACCTTTCCACCCTGCTTTTTGACTGTCCTTGCAATCACCAATAGTTCTTCTAATTTTATAGTGGGCTCACCATAACCACAAAATATTATCTCAGAATAACGGCTAGCATCACCTATTAAGTCTATCACTTCATCAGAAGTAGGTTCCCTATCTAGCCATAGATTATATCCCCCTACACCTGGATTTTCATTCCTTACGCAAAAACTACACCTATTTGTACATCTGTTTGTCAAATTTATATATAGGGCATCACCTAGTCTATATACAAATGTATCCATTGAACTTCCATCCCTCTCATATTCAATATTAAATAGTACTAGAGCATTTTGAAATGTAGTATCTGCCACTTCTTTAGCACCTATCCCTCGAATTTGGGCTATCTTCTGTGCAACAAGTGGTACATAACCTGGGTCATTACGTCTGCCTCTAAACGGATGGGGAGTGAGATAGGGACAATCCGTCTCTATGAGTAGCCTCTCTAGAGGCACTTCCCGGGCTACATCTATAGGACGCTTGGCATTTTTGAATGTGACCGGACCTCCCAAAGATATATAAAAACCCATATCCACAAACTCCCTCATTAGCTCTACACTACCAGAAAAACAGTGCATTACTCCACCTGGAATTTTATCTATATTCTCCCTTATAATATCTAATGTGTCAGCATGGGCATCCCTATTGTGAACAATTATGGGAAGCCCGACACGCCCTGCTAACTCTATCTGCTGGACAAAACGAATTTTCTGTATATCCCTTTGAGAATTATCATAGTAATAGTCGAGTCCTATCTCACCTATGGCCACAACCTTTTCATGACCTGCCATATTCTCTAACTCATATATATATCCATCCCCTATAGAATCAGCATCATGGGGGTGAACACCTATCGCCGCATATATATGGGGATATCTTTCAGCAAGTTCTATTGCAGAGTGTGAGGATGCCATATCTGCTCCGGGATTTACTATACATCCTATCCCCTTATTTGCAAATCCACTTATGAGTTTGTCCCTATCGCCATCAAACTGACTATCATCTAGATGGGCATGACTGTCAAAGAACATATTATCACCTATCCTACTTGACTACCACTCTTTATACCTTCATCTACGGTTACGAGAACTAGATTATCCTCATCATCTGATGCAGCCAGTATCATACCCTGGGATAATATTCCCCTCAACTTGACCGGCTTTAGATTCGCAACCAATATGAGGTTTTTCCCCACTAACTGCTCTGACTTATAATACTCAGCAATACCAGATACTACAGTTCTTGTCTCGTCTCCTAATTCTAGTTCAAGCTTCAAAAGTTTATCTGCATTTTTTACCTTTTCGGCAGATAATACTTTAGCTACTCGTAGATCTATCTTATCAAAATCCTCTATTGATATTTCAGCTACATTTACCATATCCTCTTCCTCCTCCCTAGCCGAAGTTGGTTGCAATTTCTCTAGCTCCTTTAATTCTTTATCGAGATCAAGGCGTGGAAATATTATATCACCTTTTTTAACCTCAGTACCAGCCTCTATCTTTCCAAATGAGTCTAAACTATTCCAACCTGTGAACTTATCTACCTCAGCAAGCCCCAATTGTCCACGAATCTTGGCAGGAGTCCTAGTCATAAATGGGCTTATGAGCACTGATATTATACGAAGTGTCTCTGCTAAGTTGTAAAGAATAGTGCCCAGTCTATCCTGCTCAGATGGGTCTTTAGCCAGTATCCACGGTGTAGTTTCATCTATATATTTATTTGCCCGTCCTACAAGTCTCCAAATCCTAGCTAATGCGTCACTTATATCAAGGGCATCCATGTCTTGTTCTACTTTGCATCTTGTATCAATTGCAAGCTTTTTGAGTTCGTCATCTATGGGCGCCGGCGCCACTGGCGATGGGATTACTCCATCAAAATATTTCTCAATCATGGTCACAGTCCTACTTAAGAGGTTACCAAGATCATTTGCAAGGTCCGAATTTATCCTATTTACAAGAGCCTCATTGGAGAACACGCCATCTGAGCCAAAGGGTACCTCCCTAAGCAGAAAATACCTTATAGCATCTAGTCCATATCGCTCTATGAGTACCACAGGGTCCACTACATTCCCCTTCGACTTAGACATCTTACCCCCTTCTAATACGAGCCAACCATGTCCAAACACTTTTTTAGGAAGTGGTTCACCTAGTGCCATCAATATTGCTGGCCATATTATGGTGTGGAATCTCACTATCTCCTTACCCACCAAGTGAATGTCGGCAGGCCAAAACTTTTTGTACTTCTCATCATTCTCACTCATATATCCTAATACACTTATATATGTTGACAGAGCATCTATCCACACATAGATCACATGATCCCCGTCAAAGGATACAGGTATACCCCATTTAAAGGAGGTACGTGATACACAGAGATCTTCTAACCCTGGTTTTAGGAAGTTATTTATCATCTCATTGCGCCTTGACTTAGGCTGTATAAACTCCTCATCTTCCTCCATAAGCCTTAAAAGATCATCTTGGTATTTTGACAATTTAAAAAAGTAGGCCTCTTCTTTGACAGGCTGAACATCCCTGCCACAGTCGGGACATTTTCCATCTACAAGCTGATGTTCTGTCCAAAATGACTCACAGGGGGTACAGTATAGGCCTTCATATTGGTCCTTATATATATCACCCTGATCATATAACTTTTTGAATATCTTCTGTACCACCTTAACATGCCTCTCATCAGTAGTACGTATAAAGTCATCATATGATATATCCATGAGTTCCCAAAGCTCTATCACGCTAGCAACTATCTCATCCACATACGCCTTGGGAGTCTTACCATTTTTTTTAGCTGTATTTTCTATCTTCTGTCCATGTTCATCAGTTCCAGTTATGAACATTACATCTAAACCCCTCATCCTATTAAAACGTGCCAATGCATCAGCTGCCACTGTAGTATAGGAATGACCTATATGAAGCTTATCGTTTGGATAATATATGGGGGTTGTAATATAAAACGTCTCTCTCTTTGACATCTTATCACTCCTATTATATTTTATTTAAAAATAAAAAAACCCCACCCACACAAGGGGCGAGGTGCATCGCGGTACCACCCTACTTTACCTCTGCCTTGCGGTAGAGGCCTTACTAGATGATCTGACAATCATCTGATCGTGATAACGGAATCAACCGTGATGGCTTACTCAGCATTTTCAGCCACCCTGCTCCAGGTCCATGTTCAGCAATTATACCCATCACCGACTTTCACCTGCCTCGGCTCTCTTTTAGATAGGTAAGATTCGCCTACTCTTCCCTTCATAGCATATTATATCTATTATATCTTAATATAAGCAATTACATCACATTTGTCAAGCAAAACGAATTATATATATTGTATCCAAATTATTATTAAAATTCTCTCATTTTACAGTCACAATTCCATCCACATATTCTGGTACTATGGATACCACATCCTCTTGTAGACAATATATAATGTCGTCATAATAACCAGCCTCTTTCAGCACATCATAGTGATGAGAGTTTTCAATTGCTGACTCTAATTTCCCGCTGTAATTCTCATATATATGTCTGCATACAAATCCAAGATCGTCAAGTTCAAAGGAAATATCACCATCGACTATTCTAGATATAATTGCGCCTACTGTCACAATATCATCCAGCGAAAATTTCTTCTCTGTGCCGGCGCATATAAATACCACATCTTCACCTTTAGATAATATATAGTCAGATATAGCCCTTGCATTTATGAGGGCACCGAGTATAACTTCATCTGCTCCCGCTGCCTTCCTTATGGCCTTGGTTCCATTTGTAGTGGTAAATATTATTGTCTTATCCTCTACCACATCCCTTATATACTCGCTAGGTGAATTTGATAGGTCAAACCCTTCTATCTTGAGAGCATCTCTCTCACCGGCAAGGAGATATTCATCCTTTTCGCAGTTTTTAGAGAGCTCCATGGCCTCTTCAATTTCAACTACAGGGATTACTTCTTTACATCCATTATTGAGAGAAGTTATTATAGTACTTGTCGCCCTCAACACATCCACTACAACTGCCAATTTCCCCTTGATCTTATTTTCTTGAACACTATCATATGTCGCATATACTGTTATATTCATACTACCCTCCACATAGAACTTTGAATTTATCAATGATCATATCAAACCAAATATGAAAATACAACACATAATCTAAGTCCTTTGGTACAAATCCTAGAAAAGCTCTTTACTACAAACTTGCCGATATCTAAAAAATTTATGACTTTATACGATTTTCATGCCCAAATCTACCCAAACATAAAATTGCATATTGCCACCGCCGCTATAAATCCCACAATCTCTGCTATAAATCCAGCAATTAACGTATAACGAATATCCTTTATCCCAATGGAACCAAAGTATATGGACAGAGTATAGAGTATTGTCTCGCTAGAACCCATTGCAGTAGACGCTACCCTACCTATAAAGGAATCTACCCCATATATATTAAATAACTCCGTAACAATCCCCAAAGAAGCCATGCCTGATATGGGACGCATCACAACTAGGGGAAGTATCTCAGGTGGAAATCCCACTAGTTTTGACAAAGGAGTCAATGCAGATATAAGTATATCCATGGCCCCTGAGGTCCTAAACATTCCAATAGCCACAGACATTGCAACTAGATAGGGCATGATTCGGATAGCTGTACTAAGCCCTTCCCTTGCACCTTCAATAAATGTGGAGTATACATCCACACCCTTCATATGCCCATATATGAGTATTATAGATATAAATAGAGGGAGTAAGTATTTCGATATGGCATCTATCACATCCATCGTCTTAGCACCTTTGCTGATATTATGGCAGTGACAGTAGAACATATGGTGGCAATTAGAGTTGTGCCCACTATCTCTGATGGATTGGAAGAGCCGGCGCTACTTCGAATTGCTATTATAGTGGCAGGTATCAATTGCACGGAAGAACCATTTATTACTAAAAACATACACATGGCATCTGTGGCACGTCCCTTTTTTCTATTTAACTCTTGAAGATGTTCCATTGCCTTTATACCAAATGGAGTGGCTGCATTCCCAAGACCGAACATATTAGCTGTCATATTCATAGCCATTGCCCCCATGGCTGGATGACCTTTGGGTACATCAGGAAATAGAAAATTTAATATACCACTCATCTTCTTTGAGAGCTCCTCTATAAGCCCTGAGCGCTGAGCTATCTCCATAAGTCCAAGCCACATGGAGTATATACCTATAAAACCTAGACATAGCTCCACCGCCTGTACGGCACCGTCCATACCAGACTGTACCACCTGGTCTACATTCCCGTTTAAAAGGCCTAAAAATACCCCTATTATGATCATAAATAGCCATATAATCCCTACCCCATAGCCATCATCCTCTCAAAATAGTAAACCTTGTCTATTGATATGCCATACCACCTGTCCATTATAACGATATTTTATGATGCCTAACTTGCATAGATTGGATATTTCTATCGCTTAAAGGGATTTGATAAGCGCATAACACTTCAACAAAAAACTGCATTCACAGATTATAATGTAACCTCTTTAGATACTAAAAATAAAGTAATAAAATAGGCGCCTAAAAATTCTTCAAATCTACAGATTGATTTTTAGTATTAGATGTAAACTGTAGAATTTTGTCGAATTGTCTTTCAAACCGGATATTTACAGTTCTATTTTTTATAAAACCAAACCTTAGTATTTGTTAGAGTTCTGCCTAAATAAAAAAAAATTTGAAAATTTTTCGAAAAACATGTTGACTGTAAATGGTATTACTGGTAATATAAATATGTAAGAACTTGTCGAATTTTGTATGAAGGAGGGGCATATATGAAGTCTACAGGTATTGTAAGAAAAGTCGATGAATTAGGTCGGGTGGTTATTCCGATTGAACTTCGTCGTACACTCGGTATTGAAGAAAAAGATGCACTGGAGATATATGTAGACGGGGAGCATATCATACTCAAGAAATATGAACCTGCATGTATCTTCTGCGAAGATGCGCGAGATGTTCAAATGTATAAAGGAAAAAATATATGTAAAGAATGCCTCGCAGAGTTGGCCCAAAAGGGTAATGATGTACTGAATAACGATTGATTTTAAAAAAATAGTAGCCCATACATTTGCATAGTACCTATATACGGTTAGTGGCTACAAATCCAATGTACTTCCAAAAAAGCAGTCCAATGGACTGCTTTTTTTATTCTACCATATTTATAGATACAAATTATTAATATTCAAGACAAATTTGTATCCATAAATTATATGAACTGTTTTGGAATTGAGCTTCAATTCTACTTCTATAGATGGGAATTTATATATCTATACTATGTTTGTACACCTGAGATTTCGGTATATCCCTATCCTTTGCCACCTGTTTTACTGCCTCTTTTTTACTGAGTCCACACTCCATATACTTTTCTATATGTTCCTTTATTGTTATATCTTTAAAGCGATATAACTGATCCTCAGGTGAAAGCCCTTCAAGTACTATTACTAGTTCCCCCTTTATATCCCTCTTGTTGAAGATATCTATTATCTCATCTAAACTGCCCCGTACCACCTCTTCATGTATTTTAGTAAGCTCCCTGATCACAGCACCCTGCCTGTCACCTCCGAATATTTGGCACATTTCATTTAGGGTGTCCATAAGCCTGTGAGGAGCCTCATAGAATATCATGGTACGCTCTTCTCCTTTGAGGCCATCTAATAGGTCATCCCTTTCACCCTTTTTATTGGGTAGAAAGCCCTCAAAGACAAATCGATAAGTAGATAATCCTGATAATACTAAAGCCGTTGCAAAAGCAGTAGGACCTGGCAACACAGTTGGAGTTATTCCCCTAGCCCAGGCCTGCCTTATAATATCTGACCCTGGATCAGATATACCAGGCATACCTGCATCTGACACTAGGGCAATATTGTTCCCTTCTGCTACAAGTTCTAATATTCTATCACCAGCCCTATGTTTATTATGTTCGTGATAGCTTATAAGTGGCTTATTTATGCCATAGTGATTTAGGAGCTTTAGGGTATGACGAGTATCCTCTGCTGCAATATAGTCAGCTTCTTTCAATGTATTCAACACTCTAATGGTTATATCTTCAAGATTACCAATGGGCGTAGCACATAATATAAGCTTGCCATTAGCCATATATATCGTCCCCCTCTAGTCCATACATGCATCTTATCTCTTTGGTATAGGCACCTATCTCGTCATATACGTATAGGGGAGGAAGCCATTCAATATATGGTTTCCCTCCTAGTACCCCCTCTATCAATATGAGATTTGGAGCCTTATCAATAAAGGGATGTATAAGCCTTATTCGCTTTGGCTCAATTTGAACTTCGCGCATTCCTATCAAAATATCCATCAACCTATCGGGCCTGTGTACCATTGAAAATCTGCCCCCAAATTTCAAAAGTTTAGACGCTGTCTTGAGCACATCATCTAAAGTACACATGAGTTCGTGTCGAGCTATAGCCTTAGAATCTTTAGGATTCACCAAGCCACTACCCATTTTTTTGTACGGAGGATTCGATACAACCACATCCCATTTAGCCCTATCTAATTCCTCTAGTCCCGTAGTGATATCACCATGAACTATGGATATCCTATTCTCTAGACCATTTAAGGCTACGCTCCGTCTGGCCATATCCACCATATCATACTGTAGTTCCACCCCAGTTATACTATCTGCCTTGGTCTTGGCGGCAATGAGTATTGGAATCACACCTGTTCCCGTTCCAAGATCTATAACTCTATCACCTGCCCTCACTGAGGCAAAACTAGATAGTAGCACTGCATCCATACCAAAGCAAAATTTTGTCCTATTTTGTATTATCTTATACCCTTTTATCTGTAAATCGTCGAGGCGTTCGCCTTCCTTAAGTACATATTCCATAAACTACTCCATATACTATTATTCTTGAGCAAGCTTTATAAACTGCTCCATATATTCCCTATCTGTGAATATACCAGGTCTAACATACCTTATAGTTCCCTTTTTGTCAATTATAAAAGTGGTGGGAATCCCCATTATTGGATATATGGAGCTATAATCATCTATTACAGAATTATCTGAATCTAAGAGTACAGGAAATGTATAGCCCTCTGACTCCATAAATTTAGTTACCCTCTTTTTTGCCTTATCCCCATCGGTGCCTCCCCTAAGTTCTAGGGAAGTAGAATTGACTGCAAGTATTGATACATCTTGATATTCATCATGAATCTCTTGCATATGGGGCATCTCTGCCTTGCACGGTGGACACCAAGTTGCCCAAAAATTTAGAAATATTATATTCCCTTCCAGATCAGATAGTGAGAGCTTATTGCCTTCTAGAGCTTCAAGCTCAAAATCTATTATATCCCTATCTATTTTCATATAATCTTGCCCTTCCATGAGTTCCACTTTCAAATTAGTAAGGGCCTCTTCTGAGTTTTTCTTTGCAACTTTTGCATTATCTTCTGTAGATTTTTCATCTTCTCGATTAGGTTTGTCTGATCCATCATATCCTTTCTTTTGACATCCTGTATATATAAATATGGATAGTATGGATATTATAATGAGTACAGCAATTATCTTCTTATTCATATACTACTCCCTCCTAGCTTTTCACTATACCGAGCCTAAGACTGAGTCATCCCAATGCCTTCTTTCTAGCATCCTAGCTTTTCACTATATAGAGCCTAAGATCGAGTATCTCTATATTTAAATTGCTTAGCACGTATCCCTAGGCCACTCTTATTAGATACTCCTACCCAATATAAGAATTCATATCATTTACTTTTCTGTAAACTGCAATGCCTTATACTAAGTTTCACCATCTATATGATATTAAAAAGCATCAATACCCCTATTGCCATGAGCAATATACCACTTATCCGCTTTATGAGATTCATATGTTCATAGAGTTTTTTGAATCTATCCCACATGGTACCCATGAGAAGAGCCATGACTATAAATGGAATCCCAAGTCCCAAAGAATATACTCCAAGGAGTGCCATACCTGTAGACACAGTTTCAGCACTGCTTGCCATAAGTAGCACCGAAGTAAGTATGGGGCCTATACAAGGTGTCCAACCAAAGCTAAAGCCCATTCCAAGAAGTAAAGACGCAAAAAATGATGGGGCGCTACTCTTCTTTGGTCGCCGGCGCCCCTCACGATTTAAAAGTGGTATATCTATAAAATCAGCATGAAAGAGACCAAATATTATTATCAAAATACTGCTCACTCTTCCAATAATAAATTGATATGACCTTAAAAACTGTCCAATAGATGTTGCTCCTGCACCAAGACCTATAAATACTATGGAAAATCCTAGCACGAAACCTATAGAGTTTAATATGAGCTGACCTTTAGAGCTATCATTTTGAATATCCTTTACCGACTGACCTGTGAGATAGGTAAGATAAACTGGAATAAGTGGCAGTACACAAGGTGAAAGAAATGAGGCCAAGCCCTCTAGAAAAACCGTTATAAAATATAGATTATGTGTCAAATCAATACCTCCTCATAATGGTGTATAATATATATAAATACCAAAATGACCTAATCACATCAATAATTACAATTTATACTCTCTAGCTTCTTTATCCTTATTAGTCTTAGTATTAAGTCATTGAATAGATCATACCCTCGAGTCAAAATGTATAAACAATAGTTTATTATTTAACAATCCCTTAAGATTATAATACAGAACTATCAACTAGCCCATATCGACTATTAATATATGAAAAAACTTATTACAAAACCATAAAAAGATAGTAACAATATAATCTAAAGTATTGACTTACACACTGTTTTATAGAATAATTGTTTTATAGTTCAATTTGGAGGTCTTAGTAGACATGAAAAAATTTCTTATAATAACCTTGACCATACTCATAGTGGCCCTCGTAGGGACAGGCATATATGTATATTCCCTATTAAACGATATGACCCGTACATCTTTAGCGGACTCAACCCCTGAAGATTTGGGAATATCCGACTCGGCACCTGATGAGGATGATACAGGGGTAATAAATGTACTTTTATTCGGACTTGATCGTCGTAACACCAATGAAAAAGGTTCTCGCTCCGATGCCATAATGATCGCCACCGTAGATAAAAAACACAAAAAACTCAAACTCACGTCCCTCATGAGGGATATGTATGTATCAATACCCGAAAAGCAGGATCATAAACTAAATTCTGCATATGCATATGGTGGCCCTGCATTAGCTATAAAGACAGTAAATACAAATTTTGATTTAGATATAAAGCGATACGCCACAATCGACTTTTTTGGACTAGAGAAGGTAATAGATGCTCTAGGTGGTGTAGAAATAGACGTGCAGGACAAAGAGATAAAATATTTAAACATCGCTTTAAACGAGCTAAATAGTATAGATGAATCGGGAAACAAATCCCCTCATGTCCAAAATGGTGGGCTTCAGACACTAGATGGTAAACAGGCCGTTGCCTATTGCCGTATACGATATGTGGGTAGGGATGACTTTGAACGTACTGAGAGACAGAGAAGGGTACTATCCCAGATGTTCCAAAAAGTCAAGGATATAAATGTTACCGATGCACCTAAACTTGCTTCATCTATTCTTCCATATGTGGAGACAAATATGAGCAATACAGAGATAATCACCATTGGAACATCAGTATTAGGATTTAAGGATAAAAATATATATCAATACCGAATCCCAGTGGATGGCACATATACCGGGCAGACAATAAAGAAGATGTCGGTATTAGTACCTGATATGCCAACTAATAAAAATCTCTTACATGAATTTATATACGAAAGCAATGGAAACATGGAAGAATAATTACAATTTTGGGTGTTATTCCCATGTTTGTTGAACCGATTCAATTTAAATGATATTCTATATATAAGAGAGTATAGACAATGGTTCTATCAATTATATGACATTCTCATGGCATAAAGTTTTTATCATCTAGAACCGTTTGTCTATATTCCAAACACTCTATTTAATATGTAATTATACCTACAGTTCACAATTGAATCGAAGGGAGGGTCCTATGGGAAAACTGACGTTAGACCAAGTAATAGACAAAGTGGATGATATACCTGCACTACCTAGTGTGGTATCGGAGGTGACGAAACTTACTGAGGACCCAGATTCAACACCCCATGATATTGAAAAAGTCGTCATTAGGGATCAAAGTCTAACTACAAGAGTTCTTCGACTAGCCAATTCGGCATACTATGGCTTTCCGCGTAGAATAAATACAATAAGTGAAGCCACTATTCTTCTAGGTTTCAATGCAATTCGTAGCATCACTCTAAGCGCCGCCGTAAGCAATGTATTGGTAAAGGAATTACCTGGATATAAGATGTCTAAAGGTGAGCTATGGCGCCACTCCCAAACATGTGCAATAACTGCTAGACATATAGCGCGTAAGCTAAATATCAAAAATTCTGAAGAGATATATGTGGCAGGTCTACTACATGACATTGGTAAAGTCATAATGAGCCACTATATCGAAGATACCTATGTGGAGGTAGTAAATAAGGTTATATACGAAAATGTTACATTCCTAGATGCTGAAGAAGAGGTGCTAGGCTTTAATCATGCCCAAGTCGGTTATCGGGTAGCAGAAAAATGGAACCTTCCCCACGACCTTGTAGAAGCTATTGCATATCATCACTCTCCAGAAGAGGCAACTTTGGATCCACATATGACATGTATAACACATATTGCCGACGCAATCACAATGATGATGGGAGTAGGGTTGGGAGTCGATGGCATGGCCTACAGCATATCAGATTATGCCATTGATGTACTTGATATGGATACAAAAATCGATAACACAATAGTAGAGATATTCGATGTACTTGCCGATGAAGATATTTTCTCCCGTGATGACTTGGATTTTTAAATTATATATAAAACTATAAGCAGATCATCTGTCTTAAAATCAACAATACAGATTATCTGCTTTTTTATATCGTAAAAATTCATAGCTACTTTACATTTCAATTGTAAAATACATAGCTATATAGTACAAAATATCACGAAGTTTTCTATAAACTTAATTTACAGATCTCTGAAATGTAGAATTTTATAAAGATAACTTAGATTTGTACCAAAATATTAGAGAGGGAGGTATAAGCTACAAAAAAATGTTGATGAGTACCGCAGACTACCAAAAAAGTGTTGATAAGTACCATAGACTACGAGAGAAATGTTGATGAATACCACATTAGAATTGGAGCTCCGGCAAATAAGCTAACTAACGTCCCTATTGATAAAAATGGACCAAAGGGTACATACTCTGTCTTCTGTATCTTCCCCATGAGCATTAATATTATAAAAGTAATTCCACCTATGTATATAGCAAATAGTACGGATAAAAGCACATACTCAAGTCCCATAAAGAGTCCTACCATAGCCATAAGTTTCTTATCTCCTCCACCCATTCCCTGCTTTTTGAAAAAAATTAGGGCCATGAGATCCATGAGGATTATAGCTCCTGCCCCGGCCAAAGCACCATATATACCATCTAAAAAGGGACGCCCCCATCCTATAATATTGAATATAATAGCACAGATACTCCCTATTATGACAAGGGAAGATGGAATTATGGTGTGATGTATATCTATTGCTGAAGCTATTATTAGTATGGATACCAATATAGAATAGAATAAAAGATGTATATCCATGCCAAACTTCATGTAGAGCCCTACATATAGTCCTCCTGTAATAAGTTCCACCAATGGATATTGTAGCGATATATGTTGACCACAATGTCTACACTTACCCTTTAAGAATATATAGCTAAATATTGGCACCATATCCACTGCCGTCAATCTATTACCACATTCAACACAATGAGACGGTGGATAGGAGATTGACTCTTCCCTAGGTATGCGATATATACATACATTGAAAAAGCTTCCCATTATTATACCTAATATAAATATTAAAATCGCCATATATACACCCCCTGATTTATATAAAGCTTGATTTAAATATCTCCTATATTTCCATAATACATATCAAATTTAAAAAGTCCAATTCTCTTTCAAAGCTAAACATCGGGGGCTAATATTTACTGTAATATATAGCTCCCACTTCGCTAGGCACATTAGGCGAGTTAATATTTAGTAACTTCACATCAAATTCTAACTCATATTCCTGCTCATTTTCGCTGACATCTATTGATACCTGTAGCATGCCATCCGGACTTGCCAAAAAACCAACTAAGTCTACTGGACAGACTTTTACTGTTGATTTTACTGTCCCTGCCTGTTTAACTTGCTTTACTAAATTACCGTCACTTACCATAAGGGCATAATATTCCAGATTCCCATTACTTATTGAACTCTCATCTGCACTCAATTCCTTGGCAGCACGTATATCCTTTGTTATAAAGTCAGCAGCTATCCTAGCATTCTCCTGTGCAGAGCTCTTATCTGTGCCCATATTAAACATATTCTGACCTAAAAAATATATGGAAAAGGAAACTGCCAACACTAAACTTGTCAGGGTAGCAGTGAGTATCAGCTCCACTACAGTAAAGCCACTTTTATCCTTAAGCCTTAAACCTAAAATTGTAATCAACCCCCTATTCACTTTGCGATAAATGTGGTCAACTTGACCTTATTTGTGTCCTCTCCTGCCTCCGTGCTGACTTTCTTTCCATTAACTTGTACTGACCAAGACTTCCCACTTCTATCTTTAAAATTTATATTAAGGAAATCTCCTGTAGCAGAAATCCTTCCTTCTTCTATCTCTTTTATTATATCATTCATCTGTTCCTGAGCTGAAAATACATATTTTGTCTTGGTGCCTGCACGTGTGACATTTTGAAGATTGCCGGAAAAGATAGTTAGCAGAGTAATAAGCAACACACCGATTATTGCTATGGAGGTGAGAACCTCAACTAATGTTATGCCCCTATTACCTTCAATTGACTTTAAAATATTCCTTATCCTCATTTCCAATACCCCTTTTTATAAATTACTTTTTCCTTCTCCGATGTCTCTATGGGCACTTTGATCCGTCCTGAACCATCGTATGTTAATTTTGTACCTCCAGACATTGTAACGTCATTCCCTATTATCGCACCTAATATCTTGCCACCACCGCCAACTGTTATATTCGCATTGGGAGCATATATAACACCAAAATTGATATTACTACCTCCAACTATATTCACCGACCCATGTCGAGAAACTACTATATCCCCGTCTATTTGACAACTCTCACCTATTTTGACGTTTGTATCTCCAAAATACAAAGATGCTCCAACTCTTATATCGCCTCCAAGATTAACTGGGCTTGAGTTTAAATAAAATATCACATTCCCTGGATCAGGAGTCTTGACAGAACCGTTAAATGCCTTCACGTTGTCGGCATATATATATACCTTCCCATCACCTACTATTTCTAAAACTGGCCTTCTATCTCCACCATTTAGACTAAATTCATTAACTCTTATTTGAGTCACAGGAGCCCCTTTAGTATCAATGATAAGTTTTTTTGAATGCGTTACACTTAACTTCTCATAATAGCCATCACCACTTATAGTCTCTACTCCTGATGGCCCAGATAATTCAATACTTCCTTTGTTAGGAAGATTTGTTGTAACTTCGGTTCTGGATACATATCCTTTAAATCTGCAATATCATCGGGAAAACCCTCTGGTGTAATATCTGTTATTTCGGCATGGTCTGATATTTTCCACCAATCAGGTTTGTTTATCAATTCTTCTGGATCAGAACCTTTCGGAATATAAATAATGGATTTACCATCACCATCTTTAAGATCTGCATGGCTTTTAAAATCAATGGTTCCTGATTTGCCAGAACTAATTGCTATTGTCCCATCTACACCTGGATATTCTTCTGTAACAATTTGACCCTTTGCATATATGGCAAAAGGCGCATTACCTGAAGCTGGAAGCAATACTTTCTTTTCAAGAATACGTACCACAGTAGCCTCTACATACCCATCTTTCCCACTTTGTACCTTACCTACCGATTCTATTATCAACTGACTTGGGTTTTCATCTATAGTGACAGTAAAGCTACCTTCTGCAAATGGTGTCTCATCAGACTCTATGGGAAATTCTAAGTTAGCAAAATCTTTTCGTTGAGTTTCATTCATAGACACTATCTTCTCACAGGTAGCATTTGCGCCGGCCATGGCTATATAATGAGCTTCAACATTTCTCTGTTGCCTTGCTGATTGCGTCACGTCAGCCACTACAGAGGTACTGAAGGCAACGGCAAATATAAGTAAAATACTAGATATCATCACCACAGTAGCTAAAGTCGAACCTCTATTATTTGACATAATATCCCTCCTTTCTAATAACTATATGCCCTTATATAGATCTTGCCCGTCAACAAATCTTTGCTTCGTTTCTTCTTGTTTTCATCGGCATTGTCTTCAATATTTTCATCCTCATCGTCTTCATCTTCATCGTCATCAGGAATCTCATCCTTGTATATG
>CALKWW010000010.1 GCA_938003945.1 uncultured Bacillota bacterium
TCATACATGATATTAACATAAAATCCATACAAAATGGACAAGTTGTAAAAACTTATATATGTTTTTGGCAAAACTTACAGTTTTGGATTAAAAATTGATTTTATATCTTACCACATTTTGTAAAGCAACATGAGTAAAAAAGAGCTGCGTTTAAAATTGCGCCACTCTTTTTTACCTACAAGAAACTAAATAGGGATTTTTATATTTTTGCTAATCTACTAAACACTATCAAAAACTATCTACCTTATCTTGACCAGCTACATGAATACTGCTTCTTCAAGCCGTTTCCACATCTTGCATCGAACTTACCTTGTACGTAATTGACAACACCTTCACTTCTTACAGTCCACTGCGAGTAACGTCCATTAGTATTTTTTTCCCCCCCTGATGTCCAATTCGTCCAATAATATCTATTATCATACTCATACTGAACCCTACAGTATGATTTTAGATAGTTATTTACTGGATTACACGAGCACTTATATATAGTAGCTCTTCCCCCCTTTCATCCCTATTTAGAATTTTAAGCATATAGCTCACCATCTAATAGATGGTATGTCTCGCTACATTTTTTTGATATGATTGGATTATGGGTCACCACCAAAATAGTCTTACCCTGCTCATTGAGTTTTTTCAGTATTTCCATTATTTCTATAGAGGTCTTCTCGTCTAGAGAACCAGTAGGTTCATCTGCCAAAATAATCCTAGGATTTACCACTAATGCTCTCGCTATAGCTACTCGCTGTTTTTGCCCTCCCGACAATTCATTTACCTGTCTTTTTTTTAAGTTATATATATTGATAATCTTTAATATTTTATCTACCTTACCATTAATTTTTTTATAGGGAACATTAGAAAACAATAATGGCAATGCCACATTTTCGTAGACTGTCCTATTTTCTATTAATGCAAAATCCTGCATAATATAACCTATGCTATTATTTCTCAGCTTTGCCAAATCATCTTCCTTAAGATCTGCTACTGATTTACCGTCAAATATATAACTACCATATTGGAACTCTAGCAAAAAACCAATTGTATGCAATAATGTTGATTTGCCCGAACCTGAAGGCCCAACAATAGCTGTCATATCTCCCTCGTTTATGCAAAAATCAACATTATTTAATGCAGTGAACTCATTTTGACGTCCAACATTGTATTTCACCGTTATATTGATTAATTCAATAATCTTTTTCATATCACAAACCCCTTCTGAACAAATTCAATATATTCACTTTTTTAATTCTGTTGAAGGCTACAGCCAAAGCAAAGGTTGCAACCAAAAGTACTGATAAGACACTTAATACTTGTGTGGTTGGATTAATTAGGCTAATATGTATTGAATGACTATACTTTAATATGTATATGTTAGACGTTATAAGCGCCAATATTAACGCAGGTATAACTACTATAGCAACCTGTAATATGTATATGCGTTTCATATCTCTTTTTGACATACCACAAATCAAATAAATACCTGTTTCCTTTTCATGGTTTAAATGTATGAGTAACAAATAGCCCGTTATCCCAAATAGTAACATGAAAAATGCAACAAATGAGATAATAAATTCATTATTGAATGCACGACAAATCCGTCCTAACTGATTATTATACATTGTTTCAATTGATACAAATGTTCCATATTTATTCATGCTGTTGTTTAATCTTTCTATTTCTTTATCAACAATTGAATCTTGTGACAGAAACAGAATTCTACCTCCTGCATTTTCTGTACATTCAGTATATATCTTCCTGGTAACCCTGCTAAGGGGTACTATCATCACATTTTCATCAACAAATGTAAGTGATTCTATATCAGGAATAGACCCTGCAGAACTTATGTTATAGGCAAAACCATCCTTCTCCATCACCCCACTCAGCTGAGTATTAAGAGTAACATGATCACTCTCGGGATTAAATATAGTGATTTCTATAATATCATCTATAGCTTTTTCTTTGCCCAAATTATAGCTTAATATAATAGGGATTATATCAGATTGGTAAGAGTCAGATAGTTGCCTTCCCTTGTACAAGTTCAATTTTGAGTTTCTGATTAAATCATCATTGTATAATAATATCGTAATATTATCGATATTCCCTATAGATGCAGTACCTATATAGACCTGTCCCTGCCCTTTTATGCTCTCATGTTTACCTAAATCATTGTCTAGCAATTCTCTTAGCTGTCTGGATTCTTCAAATTCTGAGAACATTATTTTTTCAGCTACTCTGTTATGAGGCCAAAAATAGATAGCATTTTCATTTAACCCACTTATAATTGCCTTATTGGCAGATATGGAATACATAATTGGATTCATTGCAATATTGAATGCAAAGATTAATATAAATATTTGAATTATAATTATACTCTCTCTTATAAAAAACTTAGAAAACTGGGCTGATATAAGATATAAATACTTCATATCATTCTCCACCTCTTAGTATTGATATATTAACTTTAGATACTCTCCTAATACTCGGCAGGAGGAATAATGATGATGCAATATATGTCGTCGAAAATATCAATAAATCTTTGCTAAGCTTAAAGTTTGTATCACTCATTACAAGTTTAGCAAAAGGACTTATAATAATTCTGATTATTAATGATACAGCATATGCTAAGACTACTATAAAGAACCATTCAATAAATATAATAGATTTGTTTACTTTTTCCTTTGCTCCCAGCATATGATATATATTGTATTGCCTTCTGTTTATTCCCAACCAATATGCAAATAAAGCAATTATATTTATAATGGATAGCAAAAATATAGATAAGCTCAAAAATAAGTTTTTTATTATCTCACTGGAATACATAGTCTCAGGCTTATCAGGCACATGTAATCTTTGATTGGGAAATCGTTTCTCCAGTGATTGCATTATTTCCTGTCGATGCCTATTAGACTTTATAAAATACTGTATTCTTATAACTTTTGGTCTAAAACCCATTTTAAGATATGTAGTATAAGGTATTATAATTGTCTGATCTTCCACATCTGTTTCATCATCTAAATATTCTTGATCATGGTCATCATGGAAATCAACGTCTTTAGTAGAGCTTCCGGATGCTATCCCATATAATTTATCATATAGTTCAGAACTACCTGAGAATAACAGCCTATTCGTAGGTATTTCAGACAAGCCAATTGTTGAAAAATATTTATCATTTATTTTATATTTATACGATAAAAACTCGAAATCATCTTTCTGATATAGCTCAGAGGAGAGTATCGCAACTCGCTCAGCATTTTTAATTTCATCATCGTTAAATATCCTCCCAGAATCCAAAACATACCATTGTTCATAGTTTCCTTTCATACCAACTAACATGGGCTCATTCTCTTTTGCCGTAACTAATAGAAGATGGGTAATATCTTCATCAGTTTCTAGTAGATCATCGACAACCTCATTTATATTGTCTATATCCTCATCGATTTCTATAGAAAAAGTACCAGCAATATTTCCACCCCTTGATGTATTTATTAAATATGCTACGGTACCTGTAATTAATGAAAGTGCCACAAATGAAACCGATACACCTAGCAAAACAATAAACAATATTAGCTTATTTGATTTATACAAATTCTTTAAATTTGCAAAAACTAGGTTAAGTATTTTCATTTTTTGTAACTCCTCACATCATAATATACAGCTTTACAAATTCATATCTTCCTTAATCCTGCCTATAACAAGGTAGTATATTAAGTAATTTTCTGATTTATGAATCTTCTTCATTTTTTGTTCCTACTATGTTTAATATTAACACACAGTATAGAAAGAATAGACAATTTGCCAGAATTTATATATGTTTTTGTCAAAACTTACAGTTTTAGAACGAAGAATAGATTTGATAATGCTATATATCCACATA
>CALKWW010000011.1 GCA_938003945.1 uncultured Bacillota bacterium
AGATAGCTCAGTAAGTTATAAGGATTTATTAAATTGGATAATTGACCACAGTTAATAAAAAGCTTGGCATAATATGAAGACACCAAGCTTTTTATTTTACCATAATTTAAAGAGATACATCAATCAACAAATAAGTTTTGCGAGTCGAGCTGATACGGTGAACCGTATCATAAGTAGGACAAGCTATGTGTGATAGTATAATATTTAAGGGGATATGATACACTTTTGTCAATGATATTATGTATATGAGTAATTTAATATGTAACATATATTGTTCATATAATAGGGCGTTTATAAATGAGCAACATAAACATATGTCCGTACTGTGGATCAAAAATGAAATTAGGTTTTATACATGGAGATAGATGCTCTCTTAAATGGATTCCTGAAGGGAAAGATAAGGGAATATTCTTACAATGGTTTGTGGAAGGTATCAAATTAGGGTATAGTATAGAAGCTTTTTATTGTGGAGAATGTAAAAAGATTATTATCGATGGGGAAAATAACACCTCCAAAATATAAAATTTCAATAACTATCAGAAAGTAAAATTGAAAAGCGACATTAAAGCCTGTTGCAAAAAGATTCCTGTTTTAATTATGGTTTATAGGCTTTACTTACTTTTTATCCAGAGATCGATAAAAAACAAATCTATATGTATAGGGATATCAATAGAAGAAAAATTTTAAATTAAAAGTATTTAGGTACTCATGTATTATTTCTTATTTATTTGATCTTATATATACTCATACCTATAGTGAGTTATTATTTGATAATAAATAATATGGAATTTGCAAGTGGCACCTTTTTTACAGTTAGGGAAGGCATAGTCCCTCAATTATATGAGGTAATTCAAGTTTAAGGATAGAAAAAGATATTATAATTATTTCACAGATTTTTACTTAAACAATTCTAATCCTAAGATGTTAACTGAAATAATTAGAGAATATGTAGAACAAGAATTGGAGGGATAATGCGGTTCTTTATAAAAGAAAATACCGATAAAAAGTGGATTAAAAAACCTGGCTCATTAGGCACAAAGTAATCCAATAGAAATAGATCAATGAAGGAAAAATCTCATTTCAATTATATAGGCAGGGATGCCGACTAATAGGGCTACTATAGTATTAAATACCGTTGACCATAGTGCAGATCTTTTATCTATGGCTATAAGTGGGAAGAGAGCATCGCCGTCTTGGGAGATGGCATTGGCCAGTAGCGCTGCAAAGGGTATTAAGCCTCTAGTATATAGTGTTACAAATATGATCTGTGGGCCACAACCAGGTATTATACCTATTAGCACTCCAACTATTACCGCGGCTAAACCCGTCTGGGTGAGGAAGGAGGTCATAAGAGCTTCGCCGGCAGCATAACTTCCGGAGCCTAAGCCCAATATGAATAGCTCATATATTAAGTAGGCCACAAAAACCCATGAGGCTACAAATGCTGTTTCCTGTGCATTATGTGTTATAGTCTCCTTTAAATCCAATACCTTTAATTCTGTTTCCTCATGGGTATCATCTTGTATAAACTTTTTACTCATTATCATCATCAATATAGACAACCCTATGCCAGACACACCCAGTATGGTACCGAGATTTGGTATAAACGCCTCATTTATGTCTATTTGAAACAAGTCGAGTATTCCAAGTACTAATCCTATTGCTATTACCACCCAATATATAGGATATAGTGTATGGGTAAATTTATAGCCAAATGTATCTACATCTTGATGTCCTTTTATATTGTGATGGAGTATGAGATCTACTTCATCTCCCTCCTCATGTCCTATATGAGGAAGATTGTCTCCAAAAGAATGATCAAAATTACTATGGATAGATTCAAGTTCCTTTTTATCCATATTTCGTGCCTGAATACTTTTAAGGAGCCTATCGCCAAAATTAAAATAGTCTACAATATATCCTGTTATGACAGCAACTATAAAGGATAATATGCTCACCAATATGTATTCTTTAGGCATTACTGACATGAGCACAAATGCTGAGTCGCCCATTGTGGCAATCAAAGTGGCTACTACTGTGCCAAAGCTCACCACACCACTGGGGAATAAGGGCATTACAAATATTGCGCCACCACATCCAGGAGTGAGGCCTAATAATGCGCCAATGATTGGTTGGGTCTTTTTAGATTTTTCTATCCTTTCCACTAACTTTCCTGCCTGTTTAAAATTTATATAGCCAAATATCATTAGAACAGTACCTACAAAGACTGTGACTTCTATAAAAGCACTTTCAGCACTGCCTATTATAAGATTTAATATTTCACGTGCCAAATAGAACACCTCCTTTAAAACTATATATACCCGGTAGATATGACTTTACCCAAAAAGATAGAACCTATTTATTCTGTCATCCCTAGCAATGTATTTCTAATAAGTTTTAAAGATAGAAATTAAAGCTATCTATGAATGTATTTTAAAGGGTTTATACTATCGTGTGTCAATAAGACAAATGTTCATATTTAATTGTGATTCAAAACACTATAACATACACATATAAACTCATATAACAATAGTATAAATAGTCGGTATTTATACGTAAATGGATATATTGTTAATAGATTTACTAGACTTAAACTTAAGCGAAAAAGGAGGGTATATATGATAGTTGAGGTAGATAATCTAGTCAAGAGGTATGGGGATTTAATTGCCTTAGATCATTTTAGTATGGCTGTGGAAGAAGGAGAGATATTAGGGCTTCTAGGACCCAATGGCTGTGGAAAGACTACTGCTATAAACTGTATTTTATCCTTGTTTGAATATGATAAGGGTAAGATAGAGTTATTTGGGAAGAAGATGACTTCAAGTTCGTATGACATAAGAAGGCAGATAGGTATGGTCCCCCCAAGAGGTATCGGTATTTGAAAATCTGACAGTAGAAGAGAACATAGACTATTTTTGTGGTCTCTACATAGACGATAGAGATAGGAGGACTAAATATGTCAAGAAAGCTATAGAGTTTGTAGGTTTGGAATACTATGTAAAATTTTTCCCTAAGGAGTTAAGTGACGGACTAAAGAGAAGACTCAATATTGCATGTGGAATTGTCCACAGGCCTAGACTAATTTCCTTAGATGAGCCCACCGTTGCTGTAGATGCCCAAAGCCGCAATTTCATACTAGAGGGGATAAAGGAGTTAAATAGGGAAGGGAGCACTATTATCTATACAACCCACTATCTTGAGGAGGCAGAGATGCTCTGTAATAGGATCATAATTATGGATAGGGGGAGAAATTTAATTTCCGGAACTAAGGAAGAGCTAAAGAATATGATAACAACCACTGAGAAGATAATAGTAGGTTTTTCATTTATTGAGAGTGAAACGGTTGAAAAGATGAGTCCGAATTCTATTACAACTTTGCCAGCTATGTGATCATAGCTTTATATTTTCCAAAGTGCAAAAGAGAGTTTGATATTGGTCTTAATACCTAGTTTGAATTACTGTTAAGATGGTTAGATATAATAGTAGTTATTAGATATAATAAAAGGTAGAAAACTTTATGAAGGTGCTAAAATCTGTTAAGGAGTGTTGGGAATACGTAAAATAACCATTGATAATATATTTAAATTAATAGCTGAAGTTTTAAAAGGCTATGCCCTATATGCCGCAATATTTGGTGTCATATTATTTGGGCTCCACAGACCTAAGATAACTGACTATATACAAACCCATGCAGTAGAGCGATTCTTGGGAAGAGAAGTGTGTCAAGATAGGGTTGCCCTTGTAGAAGATAGGTATGAATCGGGACTTGCTCGTATAAGCCTCATTGAAAATGCCAAGGAGACACTTGATGTCTCTTACTATACTGTACACGATGGGGTGTCTACAAATATATTTTTAGGGAGTATTTTAGATGCCGCCGATAGGGGGGTACAGGTTAGGTTTATATTAGATGGATTATTTCATAATCTAAGGGGTAATTTAAAAGATATTATATATGCCTTTTCGGTACATCCTAATATTGAACTCAAGTTCTATGAACCATTTGACCTGCTCCGGCCATGGAGATGGAACAATATACTCCACGATAAGCTTATAATTGCGGATTCGCATCTAGCCATGATTGGCGGAAGAAATATAGGCGATAAATATTTTGCCAATGATGACTATAGAAAAAGCACTGTAGATGATAGGGATGTGGTCATAGTAAATACCGATAAACACGATCTACAAGGCAGTGCTGTTTGGCAGATAAAGCAGTATTATGAAAGCCTATGGGGTCATGAGTATTCAAAATATCCAGTGGTACAGTTGACACATAGACAGCAAAAGAAAGGAAAAGGAAGAATATCTTATTTAAAGAAGTATATTGCCGAGGTAAAGCATACAAGGCCTGAAATATTTGACAATAGTATCGACTGGGAGGACATTTCTCTACCCACAAAGAAAGTCACTCTCATACATAACCCTCTTGAGCGCTTAAATAAGGAACCTTGGTGCTTATATGAGATTACAAACTTGATGAAGGAGGCGGAGGAATCCATATTCATCCAAAGTCCATATGTGATCCCTACAAAAAAGATGCTAAAGCCCCTTCGTGGAGAGGAGCTCATGGCAGACAGAATAGATATATTGACCAATTCACTTGCAGCTAGTCCAAATGTTTTGGCGTCCTCTGGATATAGGAAATATCGAAAAAAAATAATAGACTCTGGGGTAGATCTATATGAGTTTCAGGGGCCAGGGTCAATACATGCCAAATCATTTATATTTGATGATAGATTGAGCCTTGTAGGTTCATTCAATGTTGACCCGAGAAGTGCATATCTTAGCACAGAGACCATGGTTGTAATCGATAGTGAGGAATTTACTGCCCATTTAAAGGGTGCAATTGACAATCAGATTGACAATAGTCTGTTGGTGGGAGATGATTATTCATATGAGTACAGTCCGGAAGTGGAGGCAAAGCCAGTTTCACCCTTAAAACTATGGATAGTAAGGGTGTTATCCGTTATTGTATATCTATTTGACTATATGTTATAGATAAAAATAGGTGCTTACTCCCAAGCACCTATTTTTGCATCTATTTTTTTACAAGTTCTATTGACAAGCATTGCACCAATAGCCATGATGACCCAAGGAAGACCGATAACTAAAAGTTTATACCACCACGGAGGCACAATAGTTGTAAACAAGAGAGAACTTTCCGAATACATATTGCTCCACATGTAGAAGGGAATTATAATTCCCAGACTTAAGAACATAGTCTTAAGCTGAAGTGTTAGCGTTTCACTAAATTTAAGAGTTACAACGTTTGCTGTCATGCCCCTCTTGGGATCGTTAAAAAAGAGATTCAATCCAAGCGCTGATGAATACAATATGACCACTGACATGGGTATGGTACTCAAGAACATTAGAGGATGCATATCTATTAAGAAATAGGAACCCACTAGTACTATCGCATATCCTGCTGTAAAAATTGCAGCAGGTATAAACATCTTATATTGTAGTATTTTCTTCATGTCTACGGGTAGAAGCTTGACAAAAGGCCATACCTTTTTTTCCTCAGCTATGAGTTGTAAGCTAAGGTTAGAGGCATATATAGTGGCAAATATACCCACGAATATTGCTCCACTTACAGCTGAACGGTTTACATACATCATAACCAGGGGAAATATAATGGCGTACGATATACTAAACAGATTTTGGGGATTTCTAAATAGGGTTCGTAGTTCCTTTTTTATAATGGGATAGCGAGAGATCTCAATCTTATGATTCTTACGAATTTTCCTTCTGCCATTATTCATATTGGTCAAATTAGAGCCCCTTATGACTATGAATATGAGTATTAGACACAAGATCCCCAAAATGGCTAAGACTCTCATGTCGCCTCTAATTGCATAGAGTGCCCAATTAGTAGGTGTTAACCATGAATATTTACCCTCTAGTACATTAAAGATATTACTGAATTCCCTTGCAATTGCCTGAGTATTTTCCATCTGTCTAGGAAATACATTCATAACCACTATATAAGAAATGACGTTTATATATAGAAATATCTGGGAGGTTATACGTGCGGTAGACCTATTGATGAATCGGGTCATAAGGGAGCTTAGCGCCAATGAGAATAAAAATATAAATAGTAAGAAGAATATTGTACCTAGTATTGCCAAAATTATATTGAGTTTCAGGACAATAGCGTAGCAAATACTGCTTATTCCCAGTATCAGTAGTGGAATTATTCCACTTGAGAGTCCCATCAGGGCTTTAAAGATAAAAATATTGCCTTTTTTTATTGGGAGGCTGAGCAAGAAGTTCATATCATCAGCTTCGTATACATTGAATATCATACTGGGAACCAATGTGAGAATAAGCATTATCCCAAATGTAATAGGAAAGAAGAACATATATATATCTGCTATATAACCTGTATATGGTAGTCCCATATCAGATACTGGTATAGCCATCGCTTCAAATATCTCGTATATCATTATAGTTATAGGAGCAATAAAGCCAGCCAAGATGAATATGGCGAGTATCTTGGACAGAAAACTATTCGCGTTTACCTTTGTATTCTTAGGTTTATATACCTTTGTAGCATATCTATATAATAATTTTAAATCCCTCATTGTAAAGCCTCCACGACATCACGGACATCTTCATTACCAGTGAGTTCTAAAAATAGATCTTCAAGGCTTGTATGACCTTCATTGCTGAGTTTTCTAAGTTCTTCAAGACTACCCTCAGCTATTAGTTGTCCCTTATCTATTATTCCTATTCGATGGCACATCTTCTCGGCAATTTCAAGTACATGTGTAGTTAAAAAAATTGTAGTTCCTTCGGTGGCATATCTATTTAAGAGTTCCTTGAGTATGCGTGCGGCGCGGGCATCGAGTCCGACAGTCGGCTCATCTAAAAACATAACTTCAGGTTCGCGCATGAGCACAGAGATCAGCATGAGTTTTTGACTCATACCATGCGAATAGTCACCAATATAGTCTTCTAGATAGTCTACTGCAAAAGCAGAAGCTAACTCTTGGAGACGTGGCAGGACATTGTCCTTTTCTAATTTATATACACCAATTATAAAATCTAAAAATTCTCTCCCTCTGAGCCCTTCATATATCTTTGGTTCGTCAGGCACTACTCCAATCCGTCTTTTTATCTCCAGTTCAGATTCTGACATGGGAAGGTTGAGGATGGATATCTCTCCGGCAGAAGGAGCTAGTGTGCCAGTTAACATTCTTATAGTTGTAGTCTTACCTGCACCATTGGGACCGAGAAAGCCATAGATTTCACCTTTTTTGATTGACAAATCTACACTATCTACGGCAGTATGCTCGCCAAATTGTTTGGTCAGATTTTTTGCTGATATGGAAGTATAGTCCATAAATTCATCTCCTTATGATTAAATTGTAGTTATTTTTACCATGTATTTAGATATAATATTTTGTATAAAAACATTCTATAGAGTAGCACATCTACCTGCTACAAATCCAGATGACCAGGCCCATTGTAGATTAAAACCACCACATAGTCCATCTATATCGATTACTTCTCCAGCGAAGAATAGCCCCTCTACAAGCTTGGATTCCATTGTACTTGGGTCTATCTCACTTGTATCTACTCCACCTGCTGTTACTTGTGCACTAGGCCAGCTTCTTGTGCCACGTATCTTAAACCTCCAATCGGTGAGTATGTGGATTATTTTCTCCTGTTCTTTGGAGGAGAGGTTTGCTACAGGTTTTTTTATGTTTTTAATCCCTGCTTCACGGAGGAGTACAGGGATCAGCCTCTTATTTATCAATCCAACAAGACTAAAATCGACTGTCTTATTGGAGCTATCTTTGAAACGCTGCATCATATATTGTCTAAGTTCATCTTTGGACATGGTATCTATTATGGTGATCTTCAATATGGCGTTTTCCCCCATTTGCAAAAGTTTACCGGCTCTTCTACTAATTTGGAGTATAGGTGGGCCCGAGATACCATAGTTGGCAAACAGAATATCACCCCTATCTTTGGCAAGTGGCTTGTCTTTATGTAACAGTTCGGCGGTTCCTACAAATTTTACACCTTGAATTTGATCGAAAAAAGCACCTTCCAATTTTAATTGGACAAGGGCAGGGAATATATCTATTACACTATGTCCGAGTTTTTTAGCTAATTCAAATCCATTTCCATCAGAGCCGGTGGATGGCATGGCCTTACCACCAGTGGCGATTATAACGCTGTCACATTGTATAGGGGGTTTATCCTTTAGATGGATTTTAAAGCTATTACCCTTTTTAATTATATTATTGACATGGGCATTACAAATGATATTTACACCAATATCATTTAATTCGTATAACAGTACATCTAATACGCTGGAGGCCTGGTCTGACATTGGAAATACTTTGCCAAGTTCTTCAACTTTATGGGCAATACCCAACTTTTCAAAGAGATTAATTGTGGCATAAGTGTCAAATTGCGATAGTGCACTATATGCAAATTTAGGGTTGTCTCCATTATAGTGGCTGATTTCTGTATTTATATTGGTGAAATTACATCTTCCATTACCGGTCACAAGTATCTTTTTGCCAACTCTAGGATTTCGCTCTAGTATAGTAACGTGTGCTCCTTGCCTTTTAGCGGAGATGGCAGCCATCATTCCCGCTGCTCCACCTCCCACTATGATAATATGTCTTTTATCTCTATTCATATAAATACTACCTCTTCATTCTTAAGATTTTATGGAATATCAAAAAAGTCCAATGTATTTTTCATGATATTTATCAAGTTTAAGAGCTTTCAGTTTTTGTTTTAGTATAACATATTTGGTTATACATATAAAGAACTGCAAGTTAGAAGCTAATTTTGCAACATAGCTAAAAATATGTTGACAAGGGATATGAGTACTGCTATCATGATAGTGTCAAAATTATAAAAGTATAATGTACAGTTTTAAAATCAATATGTAAACCAAATCACATGACTGGCGGTAATGGAAAAAACCATGAGGGAGTGTGATTTTAAGATATGCCGACCGCCTGGGCGATAAAAAGTCCGGGCGGTCTATATTTTTGGATTCCGCTTGAGGGACAAATAATAGAGGAGGTTTTCAAATGAAGCAGGCGTGGAAGAATTTTGAATCAGGCAATTGGACAGAAGATATAGACGTAAGAGATTTTATTCAAAGAAACTATAAACCATACGATGGAGACGAGAGTTTTCTAGAAGGGGTTTCACCTAGAACTCAGAAGGTATGGGATATATGCACTGACCTATTGGCAGAGGAATTAAAAAAGGGAGTTTTAGCCGTTGATACAGAAACTGTGTCAGGCATAGATAGTTTTGAACCTGGCTATATAGACAGGGATAATGAGGTTATAGTGGGATTACAGACAGATGCTCCTCTCAAGAGGATGATAAATCCCTTTGGTGGTATAAGGATGGTTGAAGGAGCACTTGAAGCCTATGGATATAAGCTAGGAGAGGAAAACTCTAAGATATTTCATGAATATAGGAAGACACACAATCAAGGTGTATTTGATGCCTACCCTGAGGAGACTAGAGTGGCAAGAACTGTAGGACTACTTACGGGCCTACCAGATGGATATGGTAGAGGTCGTATAATAGGAGATTTTAGAAGGATACCCCTATACGGTACGGAATTCTTAAAACTTAAGAAGAAGGAAGACTTAAAGAACTTAAAAGGTCCTATGGATGATGAACTAATAAGGCTGAGGGAAGAGGTGACAGAGCAGATAAGAGCTCTTGAGGAGATGGAGAATATGGCAAAGTCCTATGGCTTTGATATCTCGAAACCTGCAGAGAATGCAAGAGAGGCCATTCAATTTTTGTACTTTGGATATTTAGCAGGCATAAAGGAGAATAATGGTGCAGCCATGTCCCTAGGTAGAACAAGTACCTTCATGGACATATATATACAGAGGGATTTAAAGGATGGAGTTTTGACAGAGGCTGAGGCTCAAGAGTTAATTGATCAGTTTGTCATAAAGCTTAGGATGGTGAGACATCTGAGGACTCCTGAGTACAATGAGTTATTTGCAGGGGATCCTAATTGGGTGACAGAGTCCATAGGTGGAATGGGAGAGGATGGAAGACATCTTGTAACAAAGACTTCTTTTAGATTCCTCCATACACTAGATAATTTAGGTCCTGCTCCCGAACCCAATATGACAATATTGTGGTCGGATCGTCTTCCCGAAAACTTTAAAAAGTATTGTGCAAAGATGTCCATAAAGAGTGGTGCAATTCAATATGAAAATGACGATGTGATGCGTCCTATATACGGAGACGACTATGGAATTGCCTGCTGCGTCTCTGCAATGGAGATGGGCAAGCAGATGCAATTCTTTGGTGCGAGATGTAATCTAGCAAAGGCTCTGTTATATGCAATAAATGGCGGTATGGACGAGAAGAGAAATATGAAGGTTGTACCTGATATTCCCAAGATAGAAGGCGATGTCTTAGAATATGATGTGGTGTATGAAAACTACTTGAAGGTGTTAGAGTATGTTGCAAGCCTCTATGTCAACACAATGAATATTATACACCACATGCACGATAAATATGCCTATGAGGCAGGGCTCATGGCTCTTCATGATACCAATGTCAAAAGAACTATGGCCTTTGGCGTAGCCGGTCTATCTGTAGCTGCAGACTCACTCAGCGCAATAAAGTATGCGAAGGTTAAACCTATAAGGGAAGAAGGTATAGCAGTAGACTTTGAAATAGAAGGCGATTTTCCTAAGTACGGAAATGATGACGATAGGGTAGATTCTATAGCCGTTGATCTTCTAAAGACTTTTATGGCTGAGCTTAGAAAACATAAGGCATACAGGGATGCAGAGCATACGCTATCTGTACTCACAATTACTTCAAATGTGGTCTATGGTAAAAAGACAGGTTCAACACCAGACGGCAGAAAGGCAGGGGAACCCTTTGCACCTGGTGCAAACCCAATGCATGGAAGGGATAAAAGTGGAGCACTGGCTTCCCTTAACTCTGTAGCCAAAATACCATATAAATCTGTCTGTGAAGATGGTATTTCAAATACATTTTCTATAGTGCCAGATGCATTAGGTACTGATTTTGATAATAGGGTAGAGAATTTATGCTCTATATTAGATGGTTACTTTGTTCAAAATGCCCATCACCTGAATGTGAATGTGATGGATAGGGAAATGTTAATAGATGCCATGAAGAATCCAGATAAATACCCAACTCTTACAATTAGAGTTTCAGGCTATGCGGTTAATTTCAATAGGCTTACAAGGGAACAGCAGCTTGAAGTCATAAAGAGGACTTTTCACGACACAATGTGATGATATATGGAGGTGGAACTATGATAGGGAATATACATTCAATAGAGAGCATGGGACTTACAGATGGGCCAGGTATCAGATTTATAGTATTTTTTCAAGGCTGTAGCTTGAGGTGCGCTTATTGCCATAACCCTGATACTTGGGATATGGAGGGGGGAGATAGGGTTACTCCAGGGGAACTTGTAGAGAAGGCCATTAGATATATGCCATATTTTAAAACCTCCGGTGGTGGGATCACATGTTCTGGTGGAGAGCCCCTCCTTCAACCTGAGTTTTTGGTAGAATTTCTAAGGCTCTGTAAAGAGAATGGTCTGCATACTGCCATTGATACGGCAGGATTTGGAAAGGGTAGATATGAGGAGATACTAGAATATACCGATCTTGTGCTCTTGGATGTAAAGCATGTAACGGAAAGGGGCTATAAAGATCTTACAGGTAGAACCCCTGAAGAGTTTTGGAAGTTTGCTGAAGCCTTAAAGAAAATGAACAATCCTACATGGATTAGACATGTAGTTGTACCAGGGCTTACAGATGGCAAAGAGCATATAGAGAGGGTAAATGAGTTTGTAGAGCGATTTGACAATATAGAGAAAGTAGAATTACTTCCCTATCATGTATTGGGAGTAAGTAAATATAGGGAAATGGACATTCCCTATAGGTTAGACGGAGTTGATCCTATGAGTAAAGAGAGGATAAGAAAGTTGGAGAAAATATTGAAGGTCAGTTAGTAAAAAGTCTTATATGGGCGATAGCTACATATAAGACTTTTTATATCATATATACTCAGTTTTTGAGCTAGCATTTGAGTTTCCCCGAATTATATATATAAATACTATCATAGAATAACTTTACTTGATTATATGGTAGAGAGATTGGAAAGGGTCAATAGAAGATTTGTCAATATATGATATAATAGGACAAGATTCTTAAAATTTATATGGGGGTCTACTATATGAAGTTAGTTTCTTGGAATGTAAATGGCCTTAGGGCATGTGTGAGAAAGGGTTTCTTGGATTATTTCAACAAAGTAGATGCAGATATATTTTGCGTTCAAGAGATAAAACTGCAAGAAGGTCAGATCGATCTAGAACTAGATGGTTATGACCAATACTGGAATTACGCAGAGAAGAAGGGATATTCCGGTACAGCTGTATTTACCAAGATAAAACCCATTTCTGTCAAATATGGAGTGGGCATTGAAGAGCATGACAAAGAAGGCAGAGTCATAACTTTGGAATTTGAAGAGTTTTATCTGGTCAATGTATATACTCCCAATTCTCAGAGGGAGCTTGCAAGGCTTGACTATAGAATGGAATGGGAGGATATGTTCAGAGGCTATCTCAAGGAATTGGATGCAAAAAAGCCTCTCATATTATGTGGGGATCTCAATGTGGCTCATAGGGAGATAGACTTAAAAAATCCAAGCACTAATAGGAGAAATGCAGGTTTTACCGATGAAGAGCGAGAGAAGATGACGGAGCTCTTAGGGACAGGTTTTCTAGATACTTTTCGGTACTTTTATCCTGATAAGGAAGGTGCATATACTTGGTGGTCATATATGAGAAAATCAAGGGAGAGAAATGTAGGTTGGAGGATAGATTACTTTATTGTATCTGAGAGATTGAGAGATAAGCTCATAGATTCCAATATCCACTCAGATGTAATGGGGAGTGATCACTGTCCAGTTGTGCTTAAGATGGATATATAAAAGAGGTAATTTTCAAATAAACTAGATGTTTAAACGATATAAAAGATTGGCAAAGAGGACAATTCACAAATATAAAGGGGCTAGATGGCTTTGATACTGTATCAAAGCCATCTAGCCCCATTTCGTTTGGGTTGTTGATTAGCTAGCTAACCAATGTCTCATATGATGAATGTAGCGGATATAAGATATATGGGGGAATAATATACTGCCATATATGTCCTTATGGCAAATAAATCGTGATAAAAAATGATCTTGACAGGTAAAAAATATGGTGATAATATATACAATGTTTAGCCGACTAAATGAATGGAGGCAAGCAGATGGAATATTATGATCCAGATTCACTACATGATATATTTCTAGAAGTGATTCGTTTTCACTATTGTCGCACACACAAATTACTGGAAGGGATTGGTGTGTATCCGGGGCAACCACCTATGCTTCTTGAATTAGAGAGGGAAGGTGGCCAAAGTCAGAGCGAACTTGCAAAGAAGTTAAATATAAAGCCTGCTACCGTGACTGTAATGATAAACAGGATGGAAAAGGTGGGGCTATTAGAGCGACGACAGGATTTAAATGATCAGCGTGTCTCTAGGGTATATCTCACCCATAAAGGAAGGGATATGTGTAAGGAGCTAGAGAAGATAAAGGAGAAGATTGATTTGGAATGTCTCGCCAATTTCACAGTAGAAGAGCAAGTACTTTTAAGGCGACTGCTCATGCAGGTGCGCGACAATTTAGAAAGAGCATGTGAAATTGATAAACAGTGAGTTGATCGAATATGAATAGGATGGAGATGATGACATATATTAAAAATATTTAAATATTTGAAACCATATAGACTATTTATAGCCATTGTATTTGTGTTGGTTTTTCTACAGGCTATTTTTGATCTATATCTTCCAAGTCTGATGGCAGATATTGTGGATGTAGGCATAGTAAATGGAGATATAGACTATATCACAAGAGTTGGTGGCTGGATGTTGTTGATGGCGGCATTAGCTGTCATATGTGCAGTAATAGCTAGTTTTCTATCATCTAGAACTGCCACTGGCTTCGGTCGCGATCTTCGTAGAGAGGTATTTGAGAAGGTGGAAGGTTTTTCTCTTGAGGAATTTGATGATTTTGGCACTTCTTCTCTTATAACTAGGACCACAAATGATGTCAATCAGATGCAACAAGTGGTAATGATCATGCTTCGCATGATGCTTAGGGCGCCCTTTATGTGTATAGGTGGCATAATAATGGCCATTTCAAAGGATAGGAAACTATCGACTATAATTATAGTTGTAATGCCCATAATTGCTTTAACCATGTTTATAATCGGCAAAAAGGGTATGCCTCTATTTAAAATTATGCAGGAGAAGATAGACAGACTAAACCTCGTACTTCGTGAGAAGCTTACTGGTATCAGGGTAATACGTGCATTTAATCGTGCAGACTACGAAAAAGATCGGTTTGATGATGCTAGCCGCGATCTAGCTGAGACAGCCATAAGAGTAAATAGAATAATGTCTGTAGGAATGCCTGTAATGATGCTGGTAATGAACTTTACGATTATTGCAGTGATATGGTTTGGAGGTATTCGTATAGATAATGGAAGTATGCAAGTGGGAGATCTAATGGCCTTTATACAATATATAATGCATATAATGTTTTCTCTTATAATGTTCTCCATGATGTTTATAATGCTTCCTAGGGCATCGGCTTCAGCGGTGCGAATAGGAGAGGTTCTTGATTCTACTAACCGGATTCAAGATCCGTTAGCTCCTAAGGATAGAGAAGTTGAAAGGGGATCTATAGAATTTAAAGATGTGACCTTCAGCTATCCAGGAGCTGAACAGCCTATTTTATCTAATGTATCATTTAGTACAAAACCTGGAGAGGTAACTGCTATCATAGGAGGAACGGGTTCGGGGAAGTCTACCCTTATAAATCTTATTCCACGATTTTATGATATTGATGAGGGGAGTATTTTATTTGATGGTGTCGATATTCGTGATATGACACAGGCGTGCCTTAGGGCTAAAATTGGTTTTGTACCTCAAAAGGCCCTTCTTTTCAGTGGCACAATTGGAGACAATATAAGGGTTGGCAAGGAGGACGCCACTGATGAAGAGGTTATGAGTGCAGCAGATATTGCCCAGGCAATTGAATTTATATCTGATCTAGAGGATGGATTAGATTCTATGACCACCCAGGGTGGCACAAATCTATCTGGTGGGCAGAAACAACGTCTATCAATTGCACGGGCGTTAGTGAGACAGCCGGCGCTTTATATATTTGATGATAGTTTTTCGGCACTTGATTTTAAGACAGATGCTAAGTTGCGTAGCGCTCTTAAAGAGGAAATTGGAGATTCTTCCGTCATTATAATTGCACAGAGGATAAGTACTGTGATGGATGCAGATCAGATCATTGTAATGGATAAGGGACAGGTTGTGGGTAAGGGTACACATAGGGACCTTCTAAAGACCTGTAAGGTGTATAGGGAGATTGCATCTTCACAGCTTTCGGAGGAGGAGTTGGCATGAGTAGGGATAAGAAAAATCACAGCCAGCCACGTAGGGGGCAGGGTAGAGGTCCCGGTGGGGGTCCCCCGATGGGTAGACCAGTGGAGCAGGCAAAAGACTTTAAAGGAACCCTTAAGAGATTATTAAAATATCTAGTACCATTTAAATTGCTTCTCATATTGGTCATATTTATGGCGATATTGAGTAATATATTTGAAATTGCTAGTCCTAAGATTATGGGTAGAGCCATAACAGCACTATATGACGGAACTGTCATGAAATTGAAGGGTATAGAGGGTGCTAGTATAGATTTTCAATATATAGGTAGGATACTGTTTATATTAGGTGTGCTATATGTAATTAGTGCAATTTTCACCTATATTCAGCAGATTATAATGGTAACCATTGCACAAAAGACAGTATATACTATGCGTAGGGATGTGGATGATAAACTATCTAGGTTACCACTTAAATTTTTTGATACCCATACCCATGGTGAGATATTGAGTAGGGTGACAAACGATATAGACAATGTAAGTAATACGCTACAGCAAAGTATAACCCAACTTATCACGGCCATAATTACAATCATAGGAGTTATAATAATGATGCTTACAATAAGTCCTATTCTCACCCTTATTACTATGGCAACCCTACCTCTATATATTGTGGTTACAAAGGAGATTGCCTCTCGCTCCCAGGAATATTTTAAGCAGCAACAAGAGGCCTTGGGCGAACTGAATGGGCATGTAGAGGAGATGTATACAGGACATAAAATAGTAAAAGTATTTGGGCAAGAGGCAAACTCTATAGAAGAATTCAATAATATAAACCATAAATTATATGATTCAGGGTGGAAGGCACAGTTTATATCTGGGATAATAATGCCCCTTATGGGTTTTATAGGGAATATAAGTTATGTACTCATATCTGTGGTAGGCAGTATATTCGTAACTAGAGGTACCATAGATATAGGAAATATTCAAGCGTTTATCCAATATTCAAGGCAATTTAGTCAGCCCATAACTAGAACTGCTAACATAGCTAATATAATTCAATCGGCTATTGCATCAGCTGAGCGAGTATTTGAGTTTTTAGATGAGGATGAAGAGATGTTAGATAGAGAGGATGCTAAGGTTATAAAATCACCTAGAGGAGAAGTGAAATTTAAACATGTGAAGTTTGGCTATAGTGAAGATGATATCTTGATGGAAGATATGAACATAGATGTAGAGCCTGGACATACAATTGCCATAGTAGGTCCTACAGGTGCTGGTAAAACTACGCTTGTCAATTTATTGATGAGATTTTATGAGATAGATGGTGGGTCAATAACCGTGGATGGAATTGACATAAGGGATATGAAGCGCGAGGATCTTCGAAGCATATTTGGTATGGTTCTACAAGATACTTGGCTATTCAATGGGACTATAGAGCAAAATATTGCCTATGGATGTATGGATGCTTCATTTGAAGAGGTTGTGGCAGCGGCAAAGGCAGCTCATGCCGACCATTTTATTAGGACTCTTCCCGATGGTTATGATACAGTATTAGATGAGGAGGGTTCTAATATATCCCAGGGGCAAAAGCAGCTTCTCACCATTGCTCGCGCCATACTCGCTGATCCTAAGATACTTATACTAGATGAGGCGACAAGCAGTGTAGATACGCGAACAGAGATATATATACAAAAGGCCATTGAAGAGCTAATGAAAGGAAGAACTAGCTTTGTCATTGCCCATAGACTATCTACAATACGGGATGCCGATTTGATACTTGTAATGAATGAGGGCACAGTAATTGAAATTGGAACCCATCAAGAGTTGATAGAACAGGGTGGTTTCTATAAAGAATTATATAATAGTCAGTTTACTGGGACGAAGTTAGACTCTCAAGCTATATAAAATAAGGAATTGTCATAATAAAAATAGTCAAGTTCAAGGTTATGTGATAAATACTGTGAACTTGACTATTTTATTGAAAAATGTTATTTAGTCGACTTTATATCTTCTAAGAGATTTTTAATATCAGTTAAAAGCAGTTCTTCTTTGGAGGGAGAAGGAGGTGTTGTTTCTTCTTTCTCCTCTCTATTAAGCTTATTTATGGAGCGCACAAACAAGAAAATAGAAAAAGATATTATCAAAAAGTCAACAACTGTCTGGATAAACACTCCATACATTATGGTAGCATCTCCTATTTGTACTTGAAGACCAGTGAAGTCAATACCACCAAGTAGGAGACCTATAAGGGGCATTAGAATATCATTGACTAAGGAAGTGACAATCTTTCCAAAGGCACCTCCTATAATTACACCTACTGCCATATCCATGACATTTCCTTTTACTGCAAAAGCTTTGAACTCTTCCCACATTTTTTTCACAAAAATACCTCCCCTTACAATATTATATGACTGATATGCTATTGTCGTCTTCTGACTAATGTTCATAATATATGTTTTATTTTGTCGTATCATATACATAATATCATAGAGTTCAGCCTATTTCTCACTATAATTTTAAATCTATTTTTATATGAAATATCTCTTTATGGGTTAAGGATTTTAAGCTTTACAAATAGATGCCCATGAAATGAGTTACAACTAAAATAAAATGTGGTTTATTATCTTTTTCTAAGGTTATATATATAATAAATAGATGTCCAAAGGAGGAAAACAAATGGATGATTTCGTAAATTTGATTCAAACAGGTGATTGGAAAGGTGAAAAGCATGTTCCTGTGCTCCATCTACCTGATAGTGTAGAGTCAGGTAAACCATTTGATGTAAAGGTTTCTATTGGTGATGCTATAGCCCATCCAAATACTCTTGAGCATCATATTGCATGGTTTAAAGTGTTTTTTCATGCTGAAGGGGCAAAATTCCCCGTAGAAGTGGGTAATTTTGATTTTTCTGCACATGGAGAAGGAGATATATTCACAGAACCTGTAGCTAATGTCACTATCAAGACAGATAAGCCTGGTGTCATATATGCAATTAGTTATTGTAATATTCACGGATTATGGGGCAGCAATGCAGATGTGGAATTTGTATAGACATATATAGGGATAATAAATTCAAGCAATTATTCAAGTTTATACATTAGTATTTAACTTGGATGATTATAGAAAATGAAGATAACCCCTTATTCTCCCCCAGGGTTATCTTCATTTTTTTAAATTGAACTGGATTCATCGTGTAGCTCTGACATATATTTTTGTATTTTACTTGTCTTGTTTCTATAGGTGAGTATCTCTTCGTTATTTACTTTTATCTTTTCTCTAACCATGTCTTTTATATTGTTATATACCTTTTCAAATCCTATTTCTTCTAGCATTGTTTGTGGACTTACCTGTTCTTCGAGCAAATCTTCCTTTATTGCCTTATAATGTATGAGCTTTTTTTCTCTATCTAACACTATTTTTTCATCTATTCCCTTGGAGTAAATCACTATACCTTCAGTGATATCAAAGGAGTTTCCTGAGTAACTTCTGATTATCAAATCTGATTTGCTAAGGGTGGGATATAGTCCATATAGTATATCGAGCATTTCACATACAGCTTTTTCTATTATATATTCAAGCCTTTGAGAGGCTCTATCTTTTTCTTCCTCAGTGTGTTGTAATTTTTCAATAAGCATCCCTATATCTTCCATTTTTTCACCCCAAACATATATTTATTAAAAAGATTATGATCTTAATAATAGTATACTTATTTTAGGATGTTAATATTCTATAATAAAATAAAAACAGTGCCACGAATTGAGTAGCACTGTTTTTAAAAACATCAAAAAGAACGAACTTTTCCCTAAATTGCAATTTTAGCTTATTACTCCTCTTCTTGTTGCGTATCCACTAATCCTAGAGCTTCAGTAGCTTTTTCCCTCACATCTTCGTTTTCGTCGTTGGTTGCCACGTATTTTAGATGTTCAGTTGCTAGAGCTTTACCTTGCCTACCTAAAGCCTCGCATGCCAATCCCCTTATTTCTGCGTCAGGATCCCGTAGTAGTAATACCAATTTGTTAAATGCTTCATCAGCTTGAAGCTCGCCCAGAGCAGAGATGGCAATAATTCGGATCTCTTCATTTGAATCTTCAGTGGCTTTTATAATTTTTTTCACTTTGCCCTTATGTGTCCACTTTTTTATCTTTTCTTCTGTTACACCAAAAAACATAATTAAAACACACCCCTTATTTTTTATTATATAGGGGATTAAAAGCAATCCTTGTGAGATTATTTATCTATAGTCTCTAGCTTATCAACAATTCGACTTGTGAGATTGAGAAATGTATCTAGTTCACGAGCATTGAAACATGAGAGTATATTTTCGAATATGCTATGACGTACTGCAGTGCTGTGTTCATATATATTTTGCCCTTTTGAAGTCAGGGAAAGATAACTTACCCTCTTATCTTTTTTTGATTGATGTTTTGATACTAGTCCACCCATAGCTAGATGTTCTACAAATTTTGATACAGCTGCAGGAGTTATACCTAATTTTTTTGCAATGTCTCCTACGGTAATTATTCCATTATCTATTTGTCGCAATATTAGAAGTTGGGAGGGGGTAAGTTCGTCTTCGGTACTACTAGAGAGCACATTCATTAGATGCCTATACAGTTGTGCTGTCAGATTATCGAATTGTTGGATTGCTCTATATTTAGATTCCACTATGATCCCCCTATTTTATCTAAAGTACTATATAGATATAAATATAAACCAAGTTAACTATTTTGTCAACTATGTTAACTATAATTTAGATTAAAGTGGAGCTAACTACATATATATCCAGGGGGGACTAATAAAAAAAGTCAATGCCTAGGCATTGACTTTTAAAGTTATTCTTCGTCTTCAATATCTTCTTCGTCGCTATCTTCTTCGCCGATTACTTCCACATCTGCAGCATCTACTTCCTCTATTTCATCTATATCCTCTTCTATCTCTTCTACCTTAGGTATAGCCACTGCGGCAATGGGTGTGTCACCGGGTTCAAGACATGTGACGCCTTCAGGTAGGTCTATATCGTCTAATACGATACTATCCCCATCTTCCTTGCCAGTTACATCAATCTCTATAGAGTTAGGAATACGGTCTACTGTCCCTATGAGTTGAATTTCATTTAAATATGTGTGTAGTACTAATCCCTTAGGTATGAGGGTATCGGTACCAGTAAATACAAAGGGTACATCGAGATTGATCTCTTCGGTCAAGCTTACAAGCTGGATATCTAAGTGAAGCAAATCCTGTGTTATAATATCCCTTGCAACTTCCTTTATAATACCTAAGTGCTCTTTTTCATTTAGAGCTACTTTAAGTCTTGCCCTTTCACCATGTGTACGCAGTACCTTTTCTATCTCTCCCTTTTCAAATTGGACAGATGTAGAATCTATTTCTTTTCCATATACTACACCAGGTACAAAACCTTCCCGTCGGACCTTATAACCTTTTGTATTCCTTGTCATAGCATCTAGTTTAGCTACTCCCATATAAATCCCTCCTTTATTCATCTAATAATATTTTGTACAACTAAAAATTAGATGTACTATTTTTCACATTCTAGATAACCAAAAAAGCAGTTTGGTCAAATTTTACAAATTTTCTGGGCGAATATCAGGAAGCCATATGCGAATACACCCCATTATATCATCTTTGGAAAATCTATGCCATAATGTTAAAGGGTTACTAGATAGTATTCCCTATGATAGATGGGGAAAAACTAAGCATGGGTGTAAAAATCGCATATATTCTTTAAAAAACAGTCATTACGGCCTGGTTTCTTACAGCATTACCTTTTCGAATGTCAGATAATAGGTTTTTCCAGGCTGTCTATATATTACTACAAAAATAGGGAAATAGCTAGTTTCATCATTTATTATGCTAGACCTAATACTTTGGAGAGCTGTGTAATTATAAAGCAGACTGATATACCTAATATAGTAGGCACTATAAATGATAGGAATGTCCATTTAGTGCTACCTGTCTCCTTTTTTATAGTTAGGAGTGTTGTACCACAGGGAAAATGTAGTAGGGAAAAGAGCATTACGCATATCCCAGTTAAATAGTTCCATCCATTTAGTACGAATAGTTGTCGTAGGGAATCTAGACTTTCCATATCTACTAGCATGCCTGCCCGTGTATATCCCATTATAATTATAGGGATCACTATTTCATTTGCAGGGAAACCTAGTATAAAAGCCATCAATATATAGCCATCCATGCCAATTGCATTGCCTAGGGGATTGAGGAATTGGGCACTTATATCTAGAATGGTTGCAGTATCTTCTATATGGATATTTGCCATGAGCCATAATATGAGGCCTGCCGGCGCGGCTACAGATACTGCTCTTCCGAGTACAAATAAGGTTCTGTCGAATATGGAGCGTACTATGATTCTGCCTATCTTAGGCTTTCTATATGGAGGAAGTTCCAAGGTGAAAGATGATGGTATTCCTTTGAGGAAAGTGGCAGATAAAAACCTTGATACAACAAGGGTCATACCTATACCTATGAGTACAACCACCATAATAACTAAAGTGGCTACTAGGGAGCTAAATTGGTTGTTCATCAATCCTCCTATAAATATAGAAGAGATAGCTATGAGTAGAGGAAAGCGACCATTACAGGGGACAAAATTATTAGTGATTATGGCAATTAGACGTTCTCTAGGAGATTCTATTATTCGACACGATATTATCCCTGCTGCATTACATCCAAATCCCATGCACATGGTGAGTGATTGCTTGCCATGGGCGCCTGAACGCTTAAAAAAGTTATCTAGATTAAATGCCACTCTAGGGAGATAACCTAGGTCCTCTAAAAGTGTGAAGAGGGGAAAGAAAATTGCCATGGGGGGAAGCATAACAGATACCACCCAAGCTAAAGTTCTATATACCCCAAATATAAGCATATCTTGTAATGTTTGGGGTAGGCTTAACCATGTAAAAATGGTGTGTATATGCTTTTCTAGGGCAAAAAACCCATTATATAGTAAATTAGATGGATAGTTTGCTCCTTCTATGGTTATCCAAAATACGATACCTAACATAAATATCATTATAGGTATACCAAAGAGTTTAGATGTTATTACATCATCAATTCTATCCTCTAGTGTTTTTTTAAATGTGCTCTTAAAAGTTACAGTCTGGTTTGCAATTGTCTCGGCTTCCTTTACTATGGAAGTAGCTATCAGCTCTTTCAGCTCTTCACTATCTATGTTAATCTCATTTAAGATATTGTGTATCTCATCTCTTTGTATGGTCTCCATATTTAGTTTTATGTCCCCTTCAATTAATCTTAGGGCTATCCATCTTTTATAGAGTGGATCATCCACATCCACTTTTATAAAGCTTTCAAGTTTTTTTATTATTTCCTCTATTCTATTATCGTATTTTATTTGATGGGGATTTATTTTAGAGTTTTCTGTTGTCATGTCGTATATAGCATGTTGTAGCGTATCGAGGCCTATTTCATCCCTAGCATTTGTGGCTATTATAGGTATCCCTAGAATTTGGGATAATCTATCTATATCTATATGAATGCCTTTTCGCTCTGCTTCATCTATTAGATTTATACATAGGATTACAGAACTTGTCATCTCTAATATCTGCAGTGTGAGATTTAGATTTCTCTCAAGGCATGTGGCGTCGGCAACTACTACAGTTACATCGGGCTTATCATAGCATATGAAGTCTCGGGCTATCTCCTCCTCCACTGAGTTTGCTAAAAGTGAATAGGTACCAGGTAGATCTACTAGCAGGAACTCTAAATTTTCAATGGATAGTCGTCCATATGCTGTGGCAACGGTTTTACCAGGCCAATTGCCTGTGTGTTGCCTCATCCCAGTGAGAGCATTGAATACTGTGCTTTTACCTGTATTTGGGTTGCCGATTAATGCTACTATAGCCGAATCTTCAGCATGAGTATTTTTTATGTTGGGCGCAGTTTTAACTATATTGGCACCCATAGATTGATTTGTAAGTCCCATATTATCCCTCCAATCACGATTGATATACCAATATAGTTGAAGCCTCTTCTTGGCGTAGAGCTATTACTGCTCCCCGGATCTTATATGCAATTGGATCGCCTAATGGACTTTTCCTTATAGCCAATACATTGGAACCATGGACAAAGCCAAGGTCTAACATACGTCGACGTGTGTGCCCTTTTGAACTTATTGATTCAACCTTTCCAACTTTGCCTATGGGAAGTCTAGAAAGGGGCATTGGAATATAATCTGACATAATATTACCTCCATATTCAAATATTAGTGGCGGGAAATGTTCTATCTATCGCTAATATATGCATAAGATTAAAAGATGTTACATATAGAGGTATGGAGTTACCATATTTCTAAATTGTTATATTGGTTGGCGCAAAATAGTCAGGGAGCTGTGATATGAAATGTCAGGTGATAGATTTTACACTTTCAGGGGATACGAAATTATGAGACAGGACCAGAAGATATTGACTCCAAGTATGGAGGATTATTTGGAGATGATATATAGGTATAGTATAGAGAAGGGAAATATAAGGATAAATGTTCTTGCTAATCTTTTAAATGTGCAAACTCCCTCTGCTAGTAAGACCGTAAGACGGTTGCATGAATTGGGATTTATAAAATACGAGGGATACGGGATAGTGGCTCTTACAAGTTCAGGCTCAGAGGTGGGAGCATTCTTACTTAATAGGCATAGGGAAGTATATGAGTTTTTAAATAACTTAGGAGTGGTTGAGAATCTACTTATGGATACGGAGATGATAGAACACAATATAAGTATGGAGACACTGGGAAAGGTGGAATTATTCAATGAATTCTGCCGGGTATATCCATCCATTAAAGAAAAGTTCATAGTATTTTGTAAAGAAAGATAGTCCCTCTTAGTTTAGGGGAGATCTGTATATTGGAATATATAGAAGTTTTCCTTCCACTCTTGTACTCTCCATGAGAGTAAGACTATCTATATGGGCAGGCATTGGTTCTAAATCTAAATTTTCCTCAAGTGCATTAAAGGGTAATTTTAAATTTATTTTTCTACCGATTGTGATATGAGGTGTGAAGCTTCTTCTATCTCTAGGAAAACCATGGACACTGAGATTATTGTCAAGAGCTTCGTGTAGAGCTAGTAGATCTTGAGTCCCCTCTGATACTCCCATCCATATTAGACTTTTGCCTCTCTGTATAAATCTTCCTATATTATTTAGGACAATATTGAAGGATGGGATAGATTGGACAGTTTTATCCATAGCACTTTGTATTTTCTTTATACTGTTTTTTTCTACTTCACCTATGAATTTTATGGTCATATGTAAGTTGTCTTTGGGGGTATAGTTTCCACCTATACTATATTTATTTATTCTATATCCTATGTCAGCTATATGTTCTTTAACCTCATTATTAAACTCTATTGCAATAAATACGCGCATATTGATCTTCCTTTCAACCATATACTGACTATATATTATCAAATTTCCGGATGATATGCATAAATTGTTTACACTTTTGCAAATGTGGAGATGACATTCCCAGACAAGGGGTTCAATTTACTGCATAAAAATACACTATAATGAAAACTTATATCAGAGGCAATCTAGAGCTAAATGCAGATATAAAATATTTTTCTTTTCAAATATTGCATGCACAAAAAGCCTACATTTCTATGTGGAATAGTTCTTACATTGATTATTATGTTTCTGGGAATACTAAACAGTTGATATAAAAGATAGAATATGGTACTATGCATTATATCCTATTAGATCTTATGTTTTGTAGTTGCCAGTCCAAGCTCAGATGGAGCTCAATGGTAACGCAGATGAGTTTTTCAATTCGCTATATCATAGGCTAAATATGATACTATCTGCGAAAGAGTTCATAAGGCACATAAAAACATTGTCGAATATTGTTTTAAAAAATATAAATATATTTGAATAATGTCGAATAACATGGTATAATTATAAACTATAAAATGTAGGGATGGAAGATATATATTAAATATTGCAATTTGTAGACAAATATCTTTCATCTTTAGTTTAAACAGTTGCAAAAAATAAGGAGCAAGGAAGGGAGATAAAGTGAAGAAAAGAAAAGTATTGGCGATAATAATGGCTATTACCCTCTTAGCTGTGGCTTTAATGGGATGTGGAGGAGAAAAACCAAAAGAGCCTGCCGAAGAGCAAGGAGAGGCAGAGGGCAATGAAGAACAAAATGAAACAGAAGGCGATGAGGCAGCACAGGACGCTGAAATTGATGATGAACAATATGTGACATTGAGAATGCCTGTTGAACCTCAGGCAATCGATCCATCTAAGAGTAGTGATCTCTATTCCTCAGATATCTTAAATGAAATAACAGAAGGTCTAGTAAGGCTCGAGAGAGATGAAGATGGAGGAGATGTTATAGTACCAGCTGGTGCTGAAGACTGGGAAGCAAGTGATGATGAACTTGTGTGGACATTTAACTTAAGAGATTATGAGTGGGAAGACGGCGAACCCGTCACAGCACATGATTTTGAATATGGTATAAAAAGGACTATAGATCCAGAAGTCGCTTCGCAATATGCGTTTTTATTATATCCTATAAAAAATGCAGAGGCTTGTAATGCCGGTGAAAAAGAGCTAGACGAATTAGGTGTTAAAGCCCTAGATGAGAAGACATTAGAAGTGACACTAGAAGGTCCTTGTGCATACTTTGAAAAACTATTGGCTTTCAAGACTATGTATCCACAGAGGGAAGATCTTGTAGAGCAATGGGGAGACAAGGCAGGAAGTGAAGCTGAATATACTATATCCTGTGGACCTTTTAAGCTAGATAATTGGACCCATAAAAGTGAACTTATATTAGTGAAAAATGATAACTATTGGGATGTAGATAAAGTTAAATTAGATAAAATAGTATATAAGATTGTAGAAGATCCTAACACAGCATATAATATGCTTTCCAATGGAGAATTAGATATATGTGGAGTTAGTAAACCAGAGTGGCTAGAGAAATTCAAACAAAGAGATGATATGACCTATGCTAGTGAATTCGAACCATCTGTTGCATATCAATTCTTTAATCAAGAAGTAGAATTGTTTAGCAATGCAAATGTAAGGAAGGCATTCACTTTAGCTGTAGATAAGGAAGAATTAGTAGAAGTTTTATATTATGGAATAGGTGAACCTGCCGATGGCTGGATACCACCTGTTATGAAAGTGGGAGATACAACATTTAGAGATGCTGTTGATGAACCACTGAAGAAATTGGCAGAAGAGAATCCAGATCCCAAGGAGCTATTAATAAAGGGTCTAAAAGAACTTGGAATGGATCCAGATCCAAGTAAAGTGACGGTTACAATGCTAGAAGCTGGTACAGATGCTGAAAACAGAAGATTCGCAGAGTACTATCAACAAGCATACGAAACAGCACTTGGAATAAACGTTGAGGCAGAGTACGTAGACTGGCCAGTATTTTTAGATAGAGTACAGGATATGGATTATGAATTGGCAGGTATGGGCTGGGCAGGAGATTATGATGATCCAATGACATTTATGGATATGTGGATCACAGGTTCTGAGATGTCCAATACAGGATGGTCAAATGAAGAATTTGACGAATTGATCAAAAAAGCCCAAGAGAGCTTAGACGATGAAGAGAGATTAGATTACTTCAAACGAGCAGAAGAAATATTGCTATATGAAGATGCAGTTATCAGTCCTACTATATATAGGAAATCTAGTAGATTCCAGTATGGCTATGTAAAAGATACCATGAAACCATTATTTGGTTCTGGAATCGAGTTTAAGTATGGCTATACTCAAGGTAGAAACTAATATAGAACAAGGATTTTCAAATATATAAAGGATTTTAAAAAACAATTTATACGACTATAGCTATAGTCGTATAAATTGTTTTATGCTATACTTTTATAAACGATGGAGGTTAATTTTATGCTTAAATATACTCTAAAAAGATTGCTTTATATGGTATTAACGTTATTTATTGTTATTACCATTACATTCTTTTTGATACATGCAATACCAGGAGATCCCCTATCATCATTAGCTAGAAACTTACCGGCTCAGGTAAAAGAGAATTTCTATGCTAAATATGGGTTAAACAAAAGTGTGCCGGAGCAATATGTAATGTTTTTAAAAAATCTTTGTCATGGAGATTTTGGAGAGTCACTAAAGTTTCCTGGGCGAGGTGTGGCTGATATTATAGAAAAGCATGCTCCGATATCTGCCAGGTTGGGGCTCCAAGCAATAACTATAGGTGTCATTGTTGGTATAGTGCTTGGAATAGTTGCTGCCTTTAAGAGAAATAGATGGCCTGATCATCTGGTAATGTTTATAGCTATATTAGGGGTTTGTTTGCCAAGTTTTGTCTTAGCAGCACTATTACAGTATGTATTAAGTGTCAAATTTGAGTTATTTCCCACTGCTGGATGGGGAACGGGAAAACATACAGTACTTCCAACTATTGCACTATGCTTTGGTTCTGTAGCAACTTATGCTAGATATATGAGATCTAGCGTTCTTGATGTGATAAACCAAGATTATATTCTTACGGCGAAATCAAAGGGAATCTCAAATTTTAATTTAATATGGAAACATGTTATAAGAAATGCTATTATTCCAGCTATAACCATATTAGCACCTCAGATAGCAGGTATATTTGGAGGGTCTTTTGTTATAGAAAGCATATTTGCTATTCCAGGATTGGGTTCAAATTTGGTAGATGCAGTTAATAATAGGGACTACACTGTGATAATGGGGTTGACTATATTTTATTGTGCATTATATATAGTTTCTTTATTGATGGTAGATATTTTATATGGTGTTGTCGATCCTAGGGTAAGAGTTTCCGAAGAAGTTGCAGAGTAGTATAATATCATATAGAAGATTGGAGGAGAGCTAATGGCGGAAACGACAGTAGATGAAAAATTCGAAATTATTGGATGCGAAAATTCTGATAGTGAAAAGATAGTAAGACCTACTATGACATATTGGCAGGATGCATGGCGAAGATTGAAATCAAACAATGTGGCCATGATTTCTATTGTGATACTGATAGCTTTAGTAGTTATGACCATAATAGGTCCCCATCTGACTCCATATACCCATGAAGAGATGATTGTGGAAGAGAGGAATATGGCACCAAGTTCTGAGCATTGGTTTGGAACTGATGAATTAGGAAGGGATATATTTACTAGAGTTTGGAAGGGTGGACGAGTTTCAATGCTCATTGGTGTAGTAGGAGCATTTGTGGCATCATTTGTAGGTTGTATATATGGAGGAATTGCCGCTTATTTTGGTGGCACTGTAGATGATATAATGATGAGGATAGTGGAGATATTGGTAAGTATACCATATTTGATAGTGGTTATTTTGATTTCAGTATTGACAAGAAGTAAAGGTATGGGTTCGATACTCCTTGCCCTTTGCATTACGGGATGGTGTGGGACAGCTAGGCTTGTAAGGGGTCAAATACTGCAATTAAAGGAAAAGGAATTTGTTATAGCAGCTAAAGCCTTAGGAGTTAGTGATTGGAAGATAATCACAAGGCATTTAATTCCCAATACTCTCGGTATAATTATTGTGTCTATTACTTTTGATATTCCTGGTTTTATATTTTCAGAAGCCTTCTTAAGCTATATAGGTTTAGGAGTTCAATCACCAGATACTAGCTGGGGCGCTATGGCATCTGCAGCACAAAACAATTTAATGTTCTACCCGTATCAATTATTCTTCCCTGCTCTTATGATAGCTTTAACTATGTTAGCTTTTTCATTATTAGGCGATGGATTAAGGGATGCTCTTGATCCAAGACTAAGACAGTAAGGAGAATGTATAATGGATAAAATATTAGATGTAAAAAACTTAGGTGTTTCATTTCATACTTATGCAGGCGAAGTTAAGGCTGTTAGGGGAATAAATTTTTATTTAAATAGAGGAGAAGCATTGGCGCTTGTGGGAGAGTCGGGATGTGGGAAAACTGTAACTGCTAAATCACTGATGTGTTTAAATCCCATGCCTCCGGCAGAAATAAAAGATGGTTCGTCAATTGAATATAATGGACAAGAAGTCTTAGAGATGTCCAAAGATGAATTGAGGGCATTCAGAGGTGCGGAGATCAGTATGGTTTTCCAAGATCCTATGACATCATTAAATCCTACAATGAAAATTGGAGATCAAATAGCTGAAAGTTTAACAACTCATATGAAGCTCAATAAAAAGGAAGCATTGGATAAAGCTGTCCAGATGCTAGAAAGAGTTGGTATACCTGAAGCAGAAGAGCGAATCAATAGCTATCCCCATGAGTTTTCAGGGGGAATGAGACAGAGGGTAATGATAGCAATAGCACTTGCATGCAATCCTAGGATACTCATAGCAGATGAGCCGACTACTGCACTTGATGTTACCATCCAAGCTCAAGTTTTAGAGTTATTAAAAGAACTTCAAAACGAGATGGGAACTTCTATAATTTTGGTAACTCACGATTTGGGAGTTGTGGCAAACTTCGCTGATAGGATACATGTTATGTATGCGGGAAAGATAGTTGAGAAGGGAACGACAAGAGACATTTTTTATAGAGGAGAACATCCGTACACATGGGCTCTTTTGAGTTCTGTTCCGGATTTGTATGCTGAAAATAGAAAGAAACTATATTCTTTGGAAGGTACACCACCAGATTTATTGTTACCATTAGAAGGTTGCCCTTTTGCATCTAGATGCAAATATTGTATGCAGATATGTAGAGAAAAAATGCCTCCAAAGACAGATATAAATGAATCCCATAGTGTATCGTGTTGGTTAAAGCATCCTTCAGCGCCTAAGGTTGAAAAACCGCATATTTTAAGGAGGGATGTATAATGGCTAAATTACATGAAGAATTGATTCAAGTTAATAATCTAAAAAAATATTTTAGAATTAGCAGAAAATCGGTATTGAAGGCAGTGGATGATGTGAGTTTCTCCATCAAAAAAGGAGAAACATTAGGCTTGGTAGGAGAGTCAGGATGTGGTAAGAGTACTTGTGGTAGAACTGTTGTCGGACTATACGACGCTACTGGTGGTTCTGTATTATATGAAGGCAAAGATGTCCACAGACTTAAAAAAGATGAAAAATTGCAATTTAAGAAAAATGCTCAATATATATTTCAAGATCCCTATGCATCACTAGATCCTAGGATGACGATAGGAGATATTATAGGAGAGGGAATGGATGTCCATCAAATGCATTCTAATGAAAAAGAACGCACTGCGAGAATCCATGAATTATTAGAACTTGTTGGTCTAAATCCTGAACATGCGGTGAGATATCCTCATGAACTTTCAGGAGGACAAAGGCAAAGAGTGGGTATAGCACGAGCTCTTGCAGTAGAGCCGGAATTTATTGTATGTGATGAGCCTATTTCAGCATTAGATGTCTCTATTCAAGCTCAGATAGTAAATTTGCTCATAGAGCTACAAGAAAACTTAGATTTGACGTACCTATTTATATCCCATGACCTTTCCATGGTCAAGCATATTTCAAATAGGGTGGCTGTCATGTACCTTGGTGTAATAGTGGAGTTAGCATCCAGCGAAGAGCTATATAAGAATGCTCTGCATCCATATACAAAGGCTCTTATGTCCGCTATACCAGTTCCAGATCCTGATGTAGAATCGAGTAGAGAGAGGATAATCTTACCGGGCGATGTGCCAAGTCCCATAAATCCACCTCCAGGATGTAAGTTCCAGGGGCGATGCAAATATGCAATGCCCATATGCAAAGAGAAGACGCCGGAACTTGTAGATCAAGGAGATGGCCATTTTGTTGCATGTTATCTTCACAATAAATAGTGCCAAAGCAGCATGAGAAAATGTTTCCATGCTGTTTTTTTATTTTATTATAGAGGATTTTTTGTTACTTTTTGCTTTGAATAGTGCAAAGAGAGTAAAAGCAATTGTTAGTATATTAAAGTTGATGACTTCAAAGACGATTATCATTTATTTTATCACTGTGATGCTGGAATAAGGCATAAAAAAGGCCTTTAGATGCCTAAAGACCTTTTTATCTAAACTATTATGCAACTATGTTAGAGCTAAAAGCTTAGTGTATTTTATGCTTGTAACTTATCCCTATTTAGAATGGTATTTAATACTATTCCTACTATTGCAGCTAGGCTTAGACCTGATATTGTAACTGTCTTCGTTATAGGTATTCCGATTACAATGTCAAACTTAGTTTGTATAAATTCACTGCCTAGACCTAGTACCAATATAGTTGCCATAACTATTACATTTTTAGCATTGAATTTCACATTGTTATTTTTTATAGTCTGAACTCCCACGAGTGCTATCATACTAAAGAGCATTATACTGATTCCGCCCATCACAGGATCTGGTATAGTGCCTAGGAATGCGCCTACTTTTGATACAAATCCCAGTGCTACCGCAAATATGGCTGCCAGTCTCAATATTGATGGATCGTAGTTTTTAGTAATGGCTAGTACACCTGTGTTTTCGCCGTAGGTAGTATTGGCAGGGCCGCCGATCATACCTGCGGCTATGGTGGCAAGTCCATCTCCTAGCAGTGTCCTATTTAGCCCAGGATCTTCTACAAAGTTTTTACCTACCACTTGTCCATTTGTAGTTATATCGCCTACATGTTCCATAAATACTGCAAGTACCACAGGCGCGATTATAGCTATTGCTCCACCATCAAACTTGGGAAGAGTGAACGATGGTATCGCAAACAATGGACTCTCTGCAACAGGAGTTATGTCTACCATTCCTGCATGTGCTGAGATTATATATCCTATGGTTATAGCTATTAATATTGACAGCTGCTTCAAAAAGCCCTTGCCGGCAAAGTTAATCAGCAATGCTATTGCCAATGTAATCCCTGCAATTAGAAAGCTTCCTGATGCCATCCCTATTGCAGTTGGTATTAGATTTAGACCTATTACCATTATCATCGGTCCTATTACCTGCGGTGGTAAGAATTTTTGGATTTTACCTACACCTATTTTCTTGATTAAAAATGATATTCCTACATATATAAGTCCTGCAATTATTATTCCGCCTTGGGCATATGCCAAATCTCCATATATCTCTTTAACTGTCAATATAACTGGTATGAAGGCGAAAGATGAGCCGAGAAAGACGGGTACTTTACCTTGGGTACACAGATGAAATATGAGGGTTCCTATTCCCGCGGAAAATAGCGCTATGGAAGGATTGAAACCAGTTAATATGGGAACTAATACTGTTGCACCAAACATTGCTATTAAATGTTGTAGAGCAAGTATAACTCTTTTAGATGAGTTTGCGAAGCCTCTCTTTTCCAAAGTGCGATCATGAACTCCATTTAATATTTCTTCACTCATAAAAAAACCTCCTTATATTTGAGCACCATAAAGGAGAGTTTTTTACGCTCCCCTTTCCAGCCTCTCTGGACTGAATTAAAGGTTCTACTCAGTTTTCTAGATGATTATAACATTAAAATATATAAGAAGCAAGGAAATTTTATCTCTTT
>CALKWW010000012.1 GCA_938003945.1 uncultured Bacillota bacterium
ACTTGGGCATCATTCATAATATCGTCTTCGCCCTTCTTTTTTATTATGGCTATCGCCTCTCCAACTTCTTCTATCATATAGAGGATGAAGTTTTTACCAAACTCTGGCTCCATTGGATGCCAAGAATCCCTATGTATGTCCCATAACTCATAGGATAGTTCCAGCATTTGAGAAATGCTTATATTGTTATCATCTATCATTTGTGGCTTCACCTCTCCTAGTGTCATTGATATATAGCGAAAGTAACTCAATCTATAAAAAGTAAACTCCTACAGTTATAATTGTAGCATATAATTATTTATAATAATAGGTTCATCTATAATTTCATGATTCCCTGATAGTCCCAAAAAGTACTCTGATAAAAAGAACATGAAAAATCCGATAAACCTCTTGTAATTTTATATCAATAAAACAAACTAAGAGGTATATCGGATATCTATTACTACTTTAATATATTGTCTATTTTTGTAAGCTCTTCTTCTGTAAACTTCAAATTATTAAGCGCCTCTACATTTTCCTCTATTTGACCTACTTTACTTGCGCCTATAAGGGCCGATGTCACTTTACCATCTCTGAGCACCCAAGCAAGTGCCATCTGTGCTAGGCTTTGCCCTCTTTCCGCTGCCATATGGTTTAAAGCTTTTATTTTCTCAAGTTTATCCCCCGTTATTTCATTTGAACTTAGTGCTCCTGTAGGTTTTGCAGCTCGGGAATCACCGGGAACACCTGATAGATATTTATCTGTCAAAAGGCCCTGGGCTAGAGGACAAAATGCTATGCTACCTACACCTTCTTCCTCTAAGACATCTTGAAGTCCATCTTCTATCCAACGATTAAACATGGAATAGCTAGGTTGGTGTATTAGACAAGGCGTTCCAAGCTCATTTAGTATCTCTATAGCCTCTTTTGTCTGATCAGCATCATAGGAGGATATGCCTACATATAATGCTTTGCCCTGTCTCACTGCCAAATCAAGAGCACTCATTGTCTCTTCTAATGGCGTATCTGGATCAGGCCTATGGGAATAAAATATGTCTACATAGTCAATGTCCATTCGCTTGAGACTTTGATCTAAGCTAGCTATCAAGTACTTTTTAGATCCCCACTCGCCATAGGGGCCAGGCCGCATCCTATAGCCAGCCTTGGTAGAAATGATCATCTCATCACGGTACCCTGCAAGGTCTTCCTTCAATATACGCCCAAAGTTCTCCTCAGCCGATCCTGGAGGTGGTCCATAGTTATTGGCCAAGTCAAAATGGGTTATTCCAAGGTCGAAAGCTCGCCTTATCATGGCACGACTATTTTCAAATACATCAACTCCCCCAAAGTTATGCCAAAGGCCAAGGGAGATAGCCGGTAGCTTTAGGCCACTTTCTCCACATCTGTTATACACCATAGAATCATAGCGTTTTTCACTGGGTGTGTAAGTCAAGTAAAGCCCTCCTTAAGTTTTATATATGAACAAGAGCACTTTGCAGATGGACTCTACAAAGTGCTTGTTTGTCCTTTCAAATCTATAATTCTATCTGTTTTCCATTTTGGGCAGCAGACTCATATACTGCATCAAATATCTTAATCAAAATAAGTCCATACTCAGGAGATGTATATGGTTTTTTACCAGTCTTGCAACACTCTATAAAATGGGCTGCCATGTTTACAGTGGAATTTTCCACAGGCAGATTAGGCTCAATATCTAAGGGTAAACCATCTTTTTCCGTATAAAACTTTAGTGCACCATTGTCAATTTTGATACCACCGTCAGTACCTAATACCTCTACCCATTGATGATCTGGTAAGTGCATTGCCCAGCTTGCTTCCATAACAACTGTTGCTCCATTGTCAAATCGTATAAATGCAGATGCAATATCCTCAACGTCAAAATATCCATCTGGCTCCGGGTATCCCCAATCACCCTTACCTTTTCCTTCTACACCAAATTTGGCATATGTCGAAGCTGTAACTGAAACAGGATTTGGGAATCCCATTATAGATAGACACTGGTCAAGCACAT
>CALKWW010000013.1 GCA_938003945.1 uncultured Bacillota bacterium
TAGCAACTCTCTGTCTACCCTGTAAACTCATTCATTCTAGTACCTATCAATGGTGGCCAACCATTAATATCGGACGATAGGTTATCCGACTAGAGGCTTCGCCCCTCTAGTTGAACGACACATTCTTTTATAGTCTTGTGCAAGACTTTGTGTTTTACCACAATGTAGATAACTACTCTCATTCGAGAACCCTGTGTATCTCTGCGCCCAGCACTAAGGAATTCTAATTATCTACATTCTAGCACCCAACTTTCGCCGCTCGTTTGCGCACTGGTTGGGTTCAGTGGGTTATGTCTTTCGACTTACTATACGCTATAACCATAACGTGAGAGTTCTTTATTCACTCACAAATCAACCTACTTCTATCGTTTCTAGGTATACGTGCTTCATCAACCATTGTCAATTCGATGGCCGACTACCACATAGCAAGGGCATACATTATTAGTATGTTAAGAAAGGAAGGTGAGTATATTACATGACTTGCCCCTGCTATCTAGTACCCAATTGTCGCATTGGGTAAGCGTCCACTTAATAATAAAGACTGCGGCACCTATATAAATATATCTTTTTCTTCTTTTTTTGTGAAATGCCACATTATAAGGTGATCCCTATAATCTAGCACCGAGATATCGCTCTCGGTGGGCGGGTGTATTGTGTTGTATCTACATGATACTACTTGTGTGTTATCTTGTCAAGCGGTATTTACTTAAATCTCGTAAATAACCTTGCTCCTATCTTCATTATATTCTATGAGCTGAATCATCTTGCGTGATAAATAACCAAATTTATCTTCCCAATCGCTGGGTGGTTTTGGGGTTGGGTGTTGCCTCAATACTACACCATTGATGTCTGTTTCTGTAAATTTATTATGCTTATGACCTGCATGACACTCATGACTCTCACATGATCCCCATAATAAAGGATACTCGCTCGCAAATTTGCCCGGCAAATCCTTTAACTTCACTGTATCACCATGACTTAGCATGATTCCTACATTGCCAATCTTATAGGCAGTTCTATAATTCTTATGATTGTTCACCACCACTTTGTCTTTACCCAATAATGAATAGCGATCCTTGATTCCGTCTAAAAATACATACTCCAAGTTCCCACTATGATTACCACATGCATGCTCAATCTGAACCTTGTTGCAATGCTCTAGGCAATGATCTATTAATGTCCAATATAATGATTTAGCATCTGACCATGCTTTGGCCATGTCTGCTGTAGGCAATATCGTTCCACGTAATGTAATACTCTCATTAATTTGACTACTCTCGAATAAGTCTCCCGCCTGCTCAATCACAATCGTGTCATAACCATTCATGACTATTTCCATTACTTCCGATATCTCCCTCTCAAGACTTTCTAATGTCGATACGGGGAAATGTAAATCAGAAAGTCCGATTAGTAAGTTTCGCTCTCCTATTCCCTCGTATTCTATTTTCATTGCAACAGGGGGTTCATGGACAATCTCCGCAAACTCTTCCCAACTAATACCACCAGCTGATATCGGCACTGCGATAATCTTGCTTTGGAAATTATAATAGGTATCCCCATCTTTGGTAGTCATTGACCACTCATTACTAACAATCTGCTTAATCTCATTCTCATCAGGGTTGATAGCGTGCAGTTCCAATAGTTCACGATTCGTAAACGTACGCTTGGCCGCCATGTACTTCCTTATAGTCGAGGTGATATCACCATGCTCGTTCTCGCTATACTTTATATACTCGCCATCTATACTTCCCTTTTCCTCGTAATTATTTATGATTTGTGAGATATATTTTTTTATAGTTCCCAAAGGTATCACTGATCCAGTGATTTGCTCGTACTCTTCTATCATGGCTGCACGGTCGGATTTTACACCCTGTTTGTCCTCATATCGGTACTTATGCCACAAGTCCTCTATCAATTTCTTATCGTATTTCATGCCTTTACCATAACATATATACACAAAAAAAGCAAGTACATATGTACTCGCCTTGATAAGCAGCGTGATGGGGGGGAACTGCTTACCTATATTAATATTACCATTATTCTTTTATGTTGTCAAGCGCCTTTACTATTTTTGGCAACTGAATCGCAATCCACTCCACTAA
>CALKWW010000014.1 GCA_938003945.1 uncultured Bacillota bacterium
GTTATTAGTCTACCTATGAGGAATTGAAACGAATAAAGATATTCCTGGGCAAGAGGGTAGTGGTAGTTATTAGTCTACCTATGAGGAATTGAAACTATTGTATTTTTCAACAATGCTTTCTACAGTAGAGGTTATTAGTCTACCTATGAGGAATTGAAACGAATAAAGATATTCCTGGGCAAGAGGGTAGTGGTAGTTATTAGTCTACCTATGAGGAATTGAAACATTGCCTTCATTAAATCTTCGATTCATATCATTTAGTTATTAGTCTACCTATGAGGAATTGAAACCATGTCAAAACGCCTTCCTGTTCTACGACTTTGGTAGGTTATTAGTCTACCTATGAGGAATTGAAAAATGATTATAAGCCTACATGGTCTTTTTCGTAAAGTGATGCGAGCTTACCATATATGTTTTAAAAAATACATATAGGTTATATTTACTATAGTGAGTATAAAACATAAATAGGGTAAGGAGTAATGAAAAATGAGTACTTTATTGTATATAAAGGCTAATCCAAAGCCTGATAGAGAGTCAGTTACTTTTAGAGTTTCCGAAAACTTTATAGACACATATAAAGAACATCATCCGAAAGATGATGTAATAACACTAGACCTATATAGCGAAGGAGTAGCACCACTGGATGCAGAGGATATTAATGACATATTCAATCCAGAGGTGAAAAAACAAAAGAATCACCGTATAATAAAATATGCTTATCAATTTGCAGATGCAGATAAGTATGTATTTGCAGCTCCTATGTGGAACTTTAGCATACCATCCATACTAAAAGCCTATATAGACTATATTGCCATAGCTGGTATCACATTCAAATACACGGCTGATGGACCTATAGGGCTATGCCAAAATAAAAAAGCGATACATATTACGGCTAGAGGGGGCGTTTATTCAGACTCTCCATCTGATGAAACCGAGATGGGAGATAGATACCTAAGAAACATTTTGGGATTTATGGGTATTGAGGATATAGATACTTTAGCAATTGAGGGTCTTAATATTATGTCTATGGATAGGGAGGCAATTATAGAGAAAGCTATAGAAGAGGCTAAGCGAAAAGGAAAGATCTTTTAAAAACAACTTTATATAAATAGAAAAACCAGAGAAACTATTTAAATAGTCTTCTCTGGTTTTATTTATTAGGCAGATTTTATGCTTTTTTTCGGTTCCGTTATGATTGTCCATCCTGTCCAACCATATAGTATGGATAGCAGGGGACACAATCGGCAAAAGAATGCAAATGGAGCGTATTGCATTGTAGAGACTCCTAGCACATTAGTAATGAAAGTACCACATACTCCCCAAGGCACGACGGGATTCACTACAATCCTTGCATCTTCCAAGACCCTTGATAAATTTCTGTCTGACAATCCCATCTTTGACAATTGAGATTTATATATCTCTCCCGTAAATATAATGGAGAGATATTGCTCCCCAGTTAAAAAGTTGATCATAATTCCAGTAACGGCTGCAGCAGTAATTACGGAGCCAGTACTATTTAATTTAGATTCTATTTGAGAGAGTGCCTTGGAATAATTCCCAGTTTAAATAGTAGACCCCCCATGCTCAAGGCAAGCAAGATAAGGGAGACTGTAAACATCATGCTTTCGATGTCGCCTCTAGTTAAGAGCGCGTCTATCTCTTGGTTACCTGTTTGTGATACATATCCACCATATAATACATTGAAAAGCGTTCCAATTGTTTGACCTTTCATATGGAAAAATGATAATTCAATGGTCGAGACAGAACTAACGGCCAATGCAATAATAGCAGGTATTTTTTTTAGGGATAGAAATATGAGCATTATAAGGGGAACTATGCTATACCAATTGATAAGTCCAGTGTCTTTTAGAGTATATCTAAATTCTTCTATTTGACCAATGTTGGTTTGAACTTCTGTTGGAGACAAAAGTGCAAATAGTAGCAGAGTAATAATAAAAGCAGGGATAGTTGCTCAACCTATGTCTTTAATATGCTCAAATAGATCTACATCTGCAATTGATGTAGCTAAATTTGTTGTATCCGACAGGAGAGACATCTTATCTTTAAAAAAAGCTCCTAAGAATATGGTTCCTGCTGTTATTGGCAAAGATAGGCCAAGAGTAGAGTTCGTTCCGATACAAGTTGCTCCAATTGTTGATATAGTGGTAAGCAAACTCCCAATACACAGTTCTGCGATAGAAGTAATTATAAACACAACTGCATAATAGGAGGGTGGAATCACAAGTCTTAATCCTATGTCCATAAGTGTTGGAAAGGTATCACTGACGAGCCAGCTACTTATTAAAATTCTAATAAAGAAAAATAAAAAAATGCGCTAATGGTGGCTTGAGTTTTGGTTGAATACGAAACATTTAAAAGTTCTCCATTTCAATAGTCACAAGAAATACTATTTACTAGCTACTGAGTATTCGTCGAGGAGAATAGCACAATTGCCAAAAGTCTTTAATGGGCTTTGATATTCATACCTATTCCCTCAGCTAGCACAGTATTTTCAAAGAGCTCTCTTGTGCCACTACCACTTTTTCAGAGAATTAAGGATTCATCCTCTAGCTCTTTTATAGTTTAACTTATAGATGGTTGGGCTATGAAGAGCTCTTCGGCAGCTATAGTCATGCTGTCCAGCTCTGCCACCTTAATAAATACATTTGTTTTAGGTCAAGTGTAAGTTATATATTAAAATACAAAGCCCCAAGGGTATACTATGTTACCTCTGGGGCTAGAAGAAATAAAGCTGGGTGATGTAACTATACCTAGTCCCAAGGGTATACTATGTTACCTCTGGGGCCCTGTATTTTATTTGCCATTATTGT
>CALKWW010000015.1 GCA_938003945.1 uncultured Bacillota bacterium
AAACTCTACATTGGATGTAATAGTTGGTTCTGAAAGCTACATGCTAACTACAACCTTATTGTCGTCCTTTTCCCTTACAAAGACCAATAAATTGTTGTCTGGCGGCTCAATAATATCTATTTCGCCACCTGCATCTCCATTCCAAAGAGCTGGGTTCTGTTTTTTGAGGATGATAAGAGCTCTATAAAACTCCTGCATTTCTAAGTTGCTCCAATCGATCTCATCCTTCTCAAAAAACTCTAATCTCTTATCAAGACCAGCTTCCTGCCCCGAATAGATTAGAGGTATACCTGGCACAGTAAAAGTGAGAACTGCCATGGTTTCCACTGCATCTCCTAGTCGCTCATATACAGTTCCTGACCAAGAATTTTCGTCATGGTTTGATGTGAAATTCATTGGATATGTACCTTGAGGATATATGTCTTGAGTTTTTTGTAAATTTATTGCCACATGTCTTGCATTATTTTGACCTTTGGCCACTTTATTCATTATATGGTGCAATTCCCAACCATAGTTGGCATTGAATGCTTCATCTAATAAGCTCAATCTACCTTCATCTTCTGCAAGCATATAGATAGGTTTTATTCTATCTAATTCACTTCTTGCATGCTCCCAAAAATCATCTGGGACTCCACTTGCATAATCTGCACGAAAGCCATCAACTCCCACTTCTTCTACCCAAAATTTCATAGCATCGAGCATTGCATTACACATATCTTGGTTATCATAATTTAGATCTGCAACATCTGTCCAGTCTGTACTTGGTGGATGAATTATCTCACCTTTTGCGTTTTGGGTATACCAATCCTTATTTTCAATCCAAGGATTATCCCAACCAGTATGGTTGCCCACCCAATCGAGTAGAACCTTAAAACCCATTTCATGGCATCTATCGACAAGGTCCTTAAACTCTTCCAAAGTCCCAAACTCAGGATTTACATCCCTATAGTCCTGAACAGAATAGTATGAACCCAATGTCCCCTTACGATTCTCTTCAGATATAGGATGGATAGGCATGAACCACAATATATCCACCCCAAGTTCCTTTAGACGAGGAAGATGTTCCTCAAATGCCTTGAATGTACCCTCTTTTGTATACTGCCTTATATTCACTTCATAGAGTACTGCATCTTCTGACCACTTTGGCACATCTACTCTAGATACCTTTTGCTTATCATCTGAGCTCTTCTCTTCTTGTTTCCCCTCTTTTTCCTCCGTATTCTCTTTCTTTGCCTCCCTATCATCTCCCATCTCTTCAGTTTTGGTCTCCCTCTTCTGATTAGATTTCGCAGTGATACCTGTCTTTGACGTAGTATTATCGGGTCTCTGGCAGGCACTTATATTGATGCATAACACTGCAACCATTATAATCGACAATATAATTCTCTTCATATAGATAATCGACCCCCATAGAGCTTATCCTACACACAAAGTTTATATTATTTGAGTTCCCGTAAAAACTTAAATGAAATTTCACGGAAACTCAAATCTGCACTGATCAACACGCTTACTACTGTTTGTTTGCGCCGGCCATCATTCCCTCCAACAGGTAGCGTTGCATATTTACATATATTAAAGTAATGGGAACTGCTACAAGTACCGCTCCAGCTGCAAACATAGTAAAGTTGTTGTTTGTATTGCCGGAGATAAGATCAAAAAGTCCTATGGCGAGTGTCTTTTTCTTATCACTGCTTAGTATTAATCTAGGGAATATGAAGTCCATCCATGGAGCCATAAATTGTGTCAATGCGACAAAGGTGGTAATTGGCTTCATAAGAGGCAAAATGATCTTCGTAAATATGGTCATATTAGATGCCCCATCTATCTTTGCCGCCTCATCAAAGCTCTTTGGTATAGAGGCCATATACCCCTTCACAAGCCATGTGTTGTACGGGATCTGTCCAGCAGCGTATACCAATATGAGCCCTAGATGACTATCTAAAAGCTTGAGTTGCCACAATAACATATATATGGCGATCATCCCCATAAAACTTGGGAACATCTGAAGCACCAATATACTTAGGAGTGCAGGCTTTTTAGCCTTAAAATCAAATCTAGAAAATACGTAGCCTGTGGTTACACTCAGCACTACAGATAGAGCCATATTTATTAGAGCTATCTTAAGTGTGTTTAAATACCAATTGCCAAACTTAGTATCTGTGAATAACTTTTTATAGTGTTTGATAGTAGGCTCTTCAGGTATAGCAGTAGCTGATAACAAACTGCTGGATGAATTAAAAGATGAACCCACTATCCATATTATTGGTGATATAACCGCTATTGCAACTACTATAAGTACTATATATATTATAAGGTTGATCAATACATCTGAAACCCTTACTTTCTTATTGAACTCAGTCGAATTACGTCTATCCGTATATATATCCTCCATCATATCATGTCCTCCTCTTTAAAGGATTGGGTGTTTAAAAAGTTCCAAGCCGAAATAGAGCCTACAATCAAGAATATAAGTATTGACATTACAGACGCCATATTAAACTGTTTGTTATTTAGGGTCAATTTATATATCCACGTTATGAATATATCTGTATGTCCAGCAAATTTATAAGATGGATTAATAGGATTACCTTCAGTCAAAAAATATATAACATTAAAGTTGTTAAAATTATGCGCAAATGACATTATGAGAAGAGGCGCTGTAGAGTATAATACCAATGGAAGAGTTATATGCCAAAATTCTTGCCTTCCAGTTGCTCCATCAATCTTTGCAGCCTCATATAATGTTGTATCTATGCTCGTCATAACGCTTGACATCAATGCCATAAAATATGGAAAACCCAACCAAAGATTTACCATTATTATAGTTATCTTAGCCAGTTTGGGATCAGATAGCCAAGGTATGTTTTGCTGTATTAGCCCATATTTTCTCAAAATCTGGTTTATAGGCCCGAATTGTCCATTAAATAAGCTTCTAAATACTAATAATGATATCATACCAGGAATAGCCCATGGCAGTATATATATTGTACGCCAGAATTTCTTAAATTTAACCCTGCTACTATTTATTAGGGCAGCCATTATAAGTCCCATGAAAAAGCATGAAGCTGTTGCCAATACTGCCCATAGAACAGTCCATCCAAGTACTCCGAGAAACGTCTGATTCCACATAGGTAATTTAAATATATTCTTAAAGTTTTCAAATCCTACCCAATCTACAAGTTTCGCTGGCGGTAGATTATCTGGTGAGGAATAGTTAGTAAATGCTACACAAAACCCAAATATTAGCGGTAATACTACCAAAAACAATAGGAATAATCCAGCTGGCAATAGCATTATATATGCAAAAGATCGATCCCACAGTTCTTTGAAAAAGTCAGTACTATTTGGGACTGACTTACCCTCATCCCATAATCTTCCCGTCTTTACTGCATCCTTTATATTTAGGATATATATGAGTACCACAATCAATAGTACCAGTAGACATATTATACCTTCAACCAATAATATAATAGAGTTATCACCGTGTATTACCTTTCCTCCCACAGTCTCACTCGCCACTTCACCTAAGGTTATAAGTCCCCACATTCCTCGGCGAAAATAATCTAAATTAATTCCTACTAAAATCTGTATCAAAAGGAATATCAATCCCTTTAAGTATTGTCTGTTATAGATTTGGCCTGCTCCCCATATTATGGCAGATAATATACCTGCCTTTTTAGATTTTTTCATGAAAAGTCTCCTTTCCAAGGATTTTATAATATAATTGTCTACAACATATCGCTCCAAGATATCCAATAGAGTAAGAAATGGGTATAAGGAGAAGCATTTTGGAACTTCTCCTTATACAACATATATAATTGCCTTATTCTATAGCTGAATAAAATTCATCTTGTGCAGCCTTTAATGCATCTTCAGGCTCTTGTATTCCATCCCATACTGCAGTAAATGCTTTCTCATACGGATCCCATACACTATCCATCTCAGGTATAGATGGCATTGGAGTACTATTTTCAGCCTGCTCGCCTACACCTGCTAAAT
>CALKWW010000016.1 GCA_938003945.1 uncultured Bacillota bacterium
TCAAACATATGTGACACAGACCTCTGAAAATTTCTCTGGATAGTGCTGTAGGTTTCTATAAAACTCAAAAAAATTAATACTATAATTCCCTTAAAATCTTTTCATATAAAAGTGAAAATATTTTAAAAATAAACATACAATAATATAAGCTGTATATCTATTTAAAGGAGGAAGATATGTGAGAAAGATAAGGCGAATGTTCTTAGGTAGCAATAGCAGTATGGGATTTTATTCTCTATTCGAGCAGATACAATCTATGGAGTTAAACCGTTATTTCATAATAAAAGGAGGACCAGGCACCGGCAAATCGATATTTATGAAGAAAATTGGTAAGCACATAGAAGATATGAAGTATGCACTAGAGTATTATCACTGTTCTTCAGACTGTGACTCCTTAGACGGTGTATTCATACCAGAACTCAAGATAGCATTGGTAGACGGAACTGCCCCCCATATAGTCGACCCTAGATATCCTGGATTGATAGATGAAATATTAGATTTTACCGCATTTCTAGTTCGGGATAAACTCCTACCATATAAAGGAGATATAATTCAAATAGATAAAAACATTTCATTGTATTTTAAAAGAGCATATTTGTATCTTAAACAGGCAGCCGTAGTATTAGAACAACATAGTTTAGAGCTTAATTGGAAGCATGAGAGGGAAATAGATATTAGGCAAGTCACTAGGAAACTCATAGAAGAGATATTTGGGAACATAGAAATAAAAGAAAATATCCCTAAAATAAGACGATTTTTTGCCTCTGGTATTACCCCTCAAGGAATTTGTTCTTATTATAGTACCCTAATAGCTGAAGACATGAAAATTTACTGTCTAAATGAATACATAGGATTAAACGCTAAAGAGATATTGTCAAAAATTACAGATACTGCCTATGAACTTGGACTCGATACAGAAGTCTATCATTGCCCCTTTATGCCCAACGCTATAGATATGGTCATAATACCATTACTCAATACAGCTGTCGTAAATACATCGTATCCATATCACTCCAACACTATAGAAAAAAATAAATATCTTGACATAACAGAAATTAAGATACATCCATATGAGGGAGAAACTGAGCACTTTACTTCCCTAATAGACATGGCAATAGAGGATATAAAGAGAGCTAAGTTAGCCCATGATACACTTGAAGAGATATACGCCGGCGCAATGGATTTTGAAAAGGTAGATGAAAAATATAGTAATGTATTAGAAATCATATCTAGATATCGATAACTAGCATTTATAATGAAGAATAAGCTCTCCGGGGAGAGCTTATTCTTCAATCAATGCGGGATTTCTTACAAAGGGATCAGATATTACCATATCATTGTAATGTTCTATTTGTTTACCATCCATAAGGAATAGTACCTGATCTATATTTTCAGTATTGGTTGGTTCAGTCAAAGAATTTACAATGGCATACAGGGAGATTAATCCCCTATTATTTTTTGACTGAATTTCATAAAACTCATATGGAAGATCCACCACAGCTGTTCGGCCCTCCATCCATACTCTTATCTTGTCAGTAGGCACCTTATCGGGAATAACCTGCCGACTATCAGGAGCATTCATAGGACCATCTGCCAATTCCTCTATTATAGTTGTAGCAATTCGTATCTCCTTTTTCTTTATGGCTCTGTATTGGGGTTTGAGCGTTTTTAAATTCTTATCGGTGAAATATATCTTTATCCTTTTGCCCAATAAAGTACTAAAATCATCTTTTACCAGTCTTTCTGATAGGGATATATTACCTACAGGTTTATCCACATACTCTCCCTTTTCATTTTGATAGAATATCTTTATCCAACCTACATTAGGAAGTCCTGTCAAACTATATACAAGTGAACCTAAAGTAGTCAACTCTTGTGTAGAACCCTTACCTACACTTTGAAATTCACTGGAGAAATACAACTCTAATCCATCTTTCTCCTCGTCCTCTTCTATTAATTTTATATCTAATAATCGTATTCCCGTAGGAAACACAGGATATAAGCCACTATTATTTTTAGAAGGACCCTTTAAGAGCTCCTCCACAATGGCCCTGGCATATTGATTGTTTATAACCGTTATCTTTCTAACCTCTGGTAATAGATAGGATCTTTGACAATCGGTAAAAAATAACTCACAATCCACTTCCCGAACCTCCGATTGCTGCTTGAGCTTAGCATCCATAGCAGCTATTTCATCAAGATTATTAGGATATTTAGATAGCAATCCTAGGGCAATCCCATCCTTTTTTCCGTCTAATGTCAATTCTGTGCCTTCTATATATATCTTTACATACTTAATACCCTCTAAATCAGTAATAGTATTTACTAGGCTAGCCCTTGCAAGCAGTAGCTTCTCTGCCTCTAAAAAATTAGATGATAGATCCACAGTTATTATATTTTCACTTTTTTCTATCTTCTTAATTGTAGTATCGATGGGGATCACCCCCTCTAATGACTGGGAACTAGGTCCCTTAATGAGTTTCTCTACAATAGTAAATGCCTCTAGTTCACTACCCGATACATCTATTTGACGCTCTTCAGGAACCAACTCATTTTTTTCTCTATCATAAAAATATAGGTTTGCATTTATTGTCTTTTTATCATATTCATCTAACAGTGCTTCATCTAAATCTTGGGATTGACTGTCATCCTCTGAATCTTTTGCCTTTATATCAAAGCTACTATCTTGAGTGCTTAAACTATCTCCTGGCTGCTCTTTATCATTATTAGATGTAGTGTATTTAATATATGATAGTGCTACTGCTATGACTACAATGATCGTTATTATTACAATAAGCAGCTTTTTCATTGCACTCTACCTCCCTTATTTCTAAGCTATAACTTTACTTTCCTTTTATCTTGTTAAATATATCAGGTAATATAACTTTCCATATTCCATCTTCCCTCACAACAGTAAATACATCCTTTTCTCTGAGTTCTTCCTTCCCATCACCATATTTTATGAGATAATGGGTCGTTACATATGCCGTATCTCCGTCTGATTTTATCTCTTCTTCATCTATAGGGTTTTCATCTGTCTCCAACGAAATATCGATAGCTGTCATAAGCTTCTGAAATTCTTCCACGGGGGGAAGATCGCTACCGTCAACCGTCTTGCTATATAAAAACTTATATACTATCTCATAATTAGGCTCTCCTGTCATACCTTTCAGCACATATTCAACTGCCCGACTTGGACTGAGTATAAAATCTTTATCCCGATCTATGGAAATCATTGGAGTATTGGCATCTATATTGCTCATGTTCTCAATCAAAAGCTGGGTACCTAACTCTTTATAGGTAAGCTGCCTATTATCTACAAGTAGTTTTACCTGTAGCCCCCCTTCAAGATCGGTAATGGAATTTACTATTGAGTATACTGCTAATCTCTTCATCTCTGCTAATACATCTTTTTTATCCTCTTCAGAAACATTCTGTTTACCAGGTATTGTATTTAAATCTATATCATTCATAAATTCACTACTTAGATTTACAAATACAGTATTACCTTTCCTTGTTACATCTATAACACTTACCTCAGATGGCATTACCATGACCTTACCAAAAGTCTGTGGACCCTTTAATAACTCCTCTACCACTAATTGTTCCAATGATTGCTTATCCTTATATACATTTCGCTGTTCAGGAACTAAAAAGTCAGCTACTTCATGTTTATAGTAGAGTGTTATTGTAACCTCTGTAGGCTGAGGATCTGCATCTATATAGATTTTATCTTCACTTTCAATTAATTTTTCTTGAAAGTTTTCTCCTTCATCTATCCGGGTATCATCCTCAGAGCGTAGGTTACATCCAGTCAAGAATACGGCCACTATCAAGATCATGCATATATTTACAATTGTCAACCTTTTCATATTATAATTCACCTAATCTAATATTGTTAATCTAATGATGGACAATTCTATAGCAACCTCACATTGTTATAGAATTAACTTCTATCATTTTATACATATACAAAAATAACTAAAGTAATTACAAGACTAATCTCTATTGCGTAATGAACAAGTATAGACTACAAATTTTACAAATCTTTTAAGTAAGCATAACATTTTCAATAAGAAATATTAGTTATTTGCATATTATGCCTTTAGTGGCAATTCTATATAAAAGGTAGTACCTTTTCCCTCTTTGCTTGTAACATGAATATTTCCATCATGCAATAGAACAATTCTATGGGCAATTGAAAGCCCTAAACCTGTGCCTCCTGTAGCCCTAGACCTTGCTTTGTCTACTCTAAAAAATCTATCAAATATCTTTTGTATATCCTCTTTGGGTATGCCTATGCCTGTATCAGTGACCTTGATTATAGCACTATCTAATCCTTTATATGCCTCTATCCAAACTTTACCACCATCGGGAGTATATTTTATTGCATTATCTACTATATTGATTACAACCTGTTGTAATTTCATCTCATCACCATCAACTATCAGTTCTTCATCACTAAATGTGGTTGTAAGTTCTATATCCCTTTTTTCTGCTAGAATCTGTAGACCTTTTATACTCTTTAATATTAAATCTTTTACCACTACTTCATCCTTTTGAATGTATACACCACCATCATCCATGTGTACAAGACTTAGTAGATCAGTAATTATAGCATTTAACCTATCTATTTCACTATCTATGTCTGTCAAGAAATCATTATATATAGCAGGATCATCTATATCCATATGGAGGAGCGATTCTGTCAAAACCTTCATAGAGCTAAGGGGGGTTTTTAGCTCATGGGAGGCATTAGATACAAATTCATTACGGGCCTTGTCCAGATTTTCCAATTTCTCACTCATTATATTGAAAGCCTGCCCTAATTGTCTGAGCTCTTTACTACCTGTTATATTAACCCTCTGATCTAAATGTCCCTGACTCATCTTCTGTATGACTTGTGTCAATTCATTGATTGGTTGGGTTATAAAACTGGATATTATAAAACTTATAATTATAATAGCAATACTTATTATGGTAGAGTATAGATTTAACATACTACGCGTACGCGATAGTAAATTTTCAGTACTTGAAAGGGAAGTTGATATAATTACAGCACCTATTATACCCTCCTCATCGTGGGTTATAGGTGCATATGCATACATTACTCTCTTAAAAGAATTGGAATCAGCTGGGATATAGATATCTTTGGCATCTAGCTGTTGCCCTTCTAATACTTCTTTAATCTCTGGTATATCGCCTATCAAATTCCTCTTTAGAAGTCCTTCTTCACCTATTACATTATAGGAATCATAATCTACCACACCTTTATTGTTTAAGACAAGTAGCCTAGTAAATTCTCCTTCTTTTTGCGCTATATCGTCACCTAACTCCTGGATTTCGAATATAATATCTGGGTCACCATCACTGTACATACTAGAAATAGTTTGAGCTGCTTCAATAGAGTACTTTTGCATTGCTAGTTTTTTGGTCTTTATCATGTCCTTTTCGAATATTTCCATTATTGAAATATTTATTATTAAAAATCCTAGCCCAATGACTACTAAATATGCTAATGCAATTTTCCAACGTAATGTGGAGAAGATTCTCCTATTTGTCCGCAAAGTAGTACCCCACTCCCCATTTTGTAAATATAAACTCGGGTTGGCTAGGATTTGGTTCAATCTTTTCCCTCAATCTTCTTATATGCACATCTACCGTTCGCAAATCCCCTAGATAATCGTATTTCCACACATTTTCAAGTAGATTTTCCCTACTGAATACTTTTCCCGGATGGGTAACAAATAGCTTGAGCAGATCAAATTCCTTAGCTGTTAAATTGACCTCCTCACCATCTATTATTACACTGCGGTTTTCCAAGTTTACAATCATATTTCTTATTTTTATCTCTTTCTTCTTTTCTTTTTTGGCAGTATTAGAGGCCCTCCTAAAGATAGCCTTAACACGTGCTTTAAGCTCTAATATGTTAAAGGGCTTTGTGAGATAATCATCTGCACCGTATTCAAGCCCTAGAATTTTATCCATATCTTCTCCCTTAGCAGTAAGCATTATAACAGGAATATCAGATTTTTCCCTTACCTTTTGTAATACGACAAGTCCATTCATTTTAGGGAGCATAACATCTAATATAATCAGATCGTATTGATTGTTAGTAAACTTTTCTACTGCCTCTTCACCATCATAGGCTGCATCTATAATATAGCCATCTTGACCTAGGCTAAATTTAAGTCCTTTTACGATTGCCGGCTCATCATCCACTACAAGGATCTTTTTTTGCACTTTTACCACCTGCGCCTTTCGATTTCTTAGTCTTTTGCCTATTATATTGTACCATATGTACTATTCATTATCAATTTATCGCTTTTATCAAATCGCTATTTTACAATTATAGAATCCTTTAATTTTTCAAAAGTCTTCTCTCCAATGCCCGACACATTTTTCAAATCTTCTATCTGTTTAAAAGGGCCATTCTCTTCTCGATAGTCAATTATTGCCTTAGCCTTAGCTGGACCTATACCATATAGTGTCTCTAGTTCTTCTTGTGATGCCTTATTTATATCTATCTTGTCTGTTCCCTGCGAAAAATCTCCTAGAACATTGGTAAATCCACCGTTGTCGATCTCTTCACCTATCTTTGGTATTAGATACATGCCCTCATCCTCAACTTTAAGTGCTAGATTTATCCTAGTAGTATCTGCATCATCTGAGATCCCACCTGCTAACTCTATAACATCAATGAGTCTACATCCTTCTTTTACCTCTATCACACCTGGATATCTCACTGCTCCGGTTATATATACTTTTATTTTATTTAATTCCTCTTTTGTATCGGGTTTTATATCCTCTTCAAAGAGATCGTCAAAGTTATCCTCTGCTTTCCCTTCTTCAATGCGCTCTACAGATGGTTCTTTTTCAGCAAATAGTCCTGTGGTTAAAATGCCCGTAAGCACTACTATAATAGATATTAATATCAAAAACACACTGGTTTGTTGTCTATCGAGATTTAGCACACCAAACCACTCTCCTGCAGTCCTATTTTCTTCTCATGGCCTATTTCATTTATAATGTTATATCCATATTTCTACATAAATTTAAAAATTCCTCCTTTATAGATGACTAATATAAATACTAGATATAATTTATATAGATAAAACACATAATTCGTAATTGGAGAAAGCAGTATAAGTTCATAGAATTTTGCTGTACTTGAAATGTAAAATATGACATGGTATGACATATTTTTTAGAGTATACTATTTTTCCTATATACAAAATGTACTATTTTCTGTTATACTATCTATATGATAGGACTCTGACTTGCTAATGAGAGTCTAAATACTAATATATAACATTAAGGAGACTGGCAATGAAGTTCAATCATAAAATTATCGCAATTTTAATTTTATTATTTATGTGTACAACTTTTTCAATTACATATGCTGATCCTAAATCTTCTGCTGAACCTACACCCCCATCCCAATCTGTGGATACAGACGAAGAGTCATCATCTGACATTCCCACAATCCAAGCAGAAGGTGCAATACTCATAGATGAGGTTACTGGCAAAGTACTATATGCTAAAAATAAGGATAAGCACTTTTATCCAGCAAGCACTACAAAGATTTTAACGGCACTTCTTGCCATTGAAAATGGAGATTTAGATGACATTGTGATAGTGTCTCAAGAAGCTAATCTTGTACAACGGGATGGTACGATAGCTGGATTAGACCTAAATGAAGAAATAGACGTTGAAAAGCTCATATATGGACTTATGCTGCCTTCCGGAAATGATGCAGCCTATACCCTCGCAGTATATGTAGCACGAAAGGTTACAGGCAACCCAGATATGCCCATTGATGAAGCAATAGAATATTTTTGTGATATGATGAATGAAAGGGCTAAAGCCGCCGGCGCTAAAGATTCTCATTTTTCTAACCCCCACGGCTATCACAAAGACGATCATTTTACTACACCCTATGACATGGCTATGATTGCACGGGAGGCTATGAAATACGAATTCCTACAAGAAGTTGTATCTACGCCCATGTATACAATGGAAGATTGGAATGGTGTAGATAAAGATGACCCCACAAAAAAAGAAATTAGATATTGGAGGAATACTAACCTTTTGATAAATAAGAATAACAAAAAGTATTATTACCCATATGCTACAGGTATAAAGACAGGTTATACTTCCTCTGCTGGACAGTGCTTAGTCTCATCTGCTACAAAAGATAACCTTAACTTAATTGCTGTTGTATTCCAAAGTACAAAGGATTGTAAATGGACCGATTCTGTAGAACTCTTTGAATACGGTTTTAATAACTTTACACTACATCAATTGGTCAAAGAGGGAGATATACTTGGAAAAACTGAAATATTAAATCATGACAATAGGGATGATGGCTCAATTAACCTGATTGCACAAAGAGGATATGAAGATATAGTTCAAAAATCCGATATAGAAAATATAGAAAAGAGGGTATCTGTACATCCTAATATGGAAGCACCCATCAGAAAAGGTCAAGTGGTAGGGCAGGTTTCATACTATTTAGATAACGAACTACTTTTTTGCACCGATCTTGTCGCCGATAGGAATATCCACAAAAAGACGTTACTCAATATAAACTCCTATGATACCGTAGAACCCAATCTGAAAAAGGACGGAAATAAGAGTATATTTATAGTTATAACAGTACTAGGATTATTCTTCGTACGTATGATTCTAAAAAATAAGAAAAGAAGGCGCCATATTTACTACAAAAAATAAAGAAATATTGCTTGGTACTGTAAACTATATTACAATCAATAATTTAATATTGATTGTAATAACTCGATTATTTTTTTGCTTATACCTTCCAAAAAAACTTTAATAATAACAAATTTGACAAAACTTCTAAAATGTTATATGAATAGCATATGGTTTGTTTATTGAACTTACCATAAGTAGTACGTGCCACTATAGTTTTGATTAGATCTTCATTGTTCCTACGTCATCACAGTATTTGATATAATTGAGTTACAATTATATTAAAAAACTATATACGCACAAGTATTTTAATGCATTGGAGGTAGCAATATGCAAGTAGGAAGCAGAGAGCTTATACGAGATATAAATAATAATATAGTACTAGAGACAGTTATAGAGAATGAACCCATATCTAGGGCTGAGCTCTCAAAAAAGCTAGGACTGACTAAGGCAACTATCTCATCGATAGTCAAAGATCTTTTAGAGCAAGAACTAATAATGGAAGTAGGCATCGGAACATCTGGTGTAGGTAGAAAACCTATTTTGCTTAAATTTAACCAAAAAGCTGGATATTCTATCTGTATTGACCTAGGTGTTGAAATAATATCCATAATGCTAACTGACCTGAAAGGACGCAAAAAAGCTACAAAAAGAGTAGAGGTACCTGGAATAAATAAAGATAATGTCTTCAAAATATTGACCCCTCTTATTGATGATATGATAAAAAAGACTACACCATCTAAATATGGTGTAGTAGGAATAACTATTGGTATACATGGTGTAGTATATGATAATGATATTATATTCACACCATATTATGATTTAAAAGGTGCTGACCTAGCGTCACAACTACAAAATCATTACAACATACCTGTATATCTATTAAACGAAGCTAATCTATCTGTATTAGGTGAAAAGACTTTTGCCGTAAATTCAGAAAATATGGCAAATATAAATATCCATTGGGGTATTGGACTAGGTTTGGTTATAAATAACAAACTATATGAAGGATACAACGGCTTTGCAGGAGAATTTGGACATACTATAGTCGAGGCAAATGGAAAACCTTGTCCATGTGGGAATAAAGGCTGTATCGAACAATATGCCTCTGAGAGAGCGCTTCTTAAAAAACTCTCCGCTATGAAAGGCAGAAAAGGAATTACATTCGATGAATTTGTAGAACTATATAAGGAAGATGATGAGTGTGCTCTCGTCATTATGAATGATTTTGCTAGATATCTTTCCATAGCTATAAATAATATTTTAACCGCTTTTAATCCTGAAATTGTGATAATAAATAGTAAGTTTACCAACCAATTTCCTGAGATATTAGATGATATAAAGAATTCACTGCATTCTAATGTAAGTCGAGGAAAAGATATTGTCTTATCTACACTAGAAAACAGTTCCATATTGTACGGAGCTGCCTATATAAATATTATCAGTTTTTTAGGAGTAAAATACTACAATCCAAAAGTGAGTTAAATTTTCATATTAGCTATCTACTCGTGGACTTTCACCACCAAGTTGTTGCCCATGCCAAGCACACACAAAGGCTGGAGTATGGAAAAATCAAATACTCCAGCCTTTTTATCAATTAATCCTCATCTTTGCCTAAATGTATATATTCATAAGTTTTAATAATATACAACTACACGTATATAACTATAACAAAGCTCCATAACCTCTATTATCTTTTCAATTTTACTAGCTCACTCTCAGATTAATCGCTATC
>CALKWW010000017.1 GCA_938003945.1 uncultured Bacillota bacterium
AGTCCTTCATAATCTGAACCCCATCTTTATCCTTAAATGTAATTCCTGCCACCTCGTCAAAGGCAACGCAATCCCACATCCCTACAAGGCCTATCTGCCTTGATGCCATATTGTAAAACAAATTTGCTACTGTAGTCTGTCCCCCAGATATAAGAATGCTATTTGGACTGATTTCCTTATAGATATGTGACTTTCCTGTACCTCTAGGCCCAAGCTCACAAAAATTATAGTTATTCTCCACAAGAGGAATGAGGCGTGCTAGGTGTAGCCATTTTTCTCTAGTAGTTAAACTATCTGGCTCCATACCTGTACTGCGAAGAATTACATCAATCCATTCCTCATCTGTAAAATGTGCCCTTGCCTCTTTCAGCTCGTCCATATCTATCCCAGGCATCTGCACAGGTGTCAATTTATTTATTATGAAGGGCACTCTCCTTGTGTCCTCTTCATCATAGAAGTATTCCATCTGGACAATACACCAAATTCCTCCAGAGAGAAGTCGTTCATACTCAGAGGGATAGGTAGAAGATATTGGCACCCCACTTAGACCTAGGTTAGAGAACTCTGCTTCATATGTATCCATCTTATAATTCAATTTCACAGAGATCTTGTCAATTACCGTATAACTTCCCATCTCACGAAGCTTTGAAATGATCTTTTGCGCCTCATCAGGGCGTACATAGTTACGTGCCAGTATATCCTTTACATTCTGTACCCCCTGCTCTACAATTTCTTCATCCTGAGAAGAGCAGTACATACCTAGCAAATATTCCAGTACATAGACTGGAACATTTGCCCCTTCTTTAATGTTCTTGGTTAAATCCTTGCGAACTATCTTGCCCGGGAAATAGGTCATAAGTTTCTCTGAAATTATTTCTCTATCTGTCTTCACTTCCATACTGCTCCCCCTCCTATATATCAAACCCAAAATCATCTGCAAAGGCAATATCGATTATGACCTCATGCCTTAGAGTCTCTATACCTGTCTCCATATCTATAATAGTGAGATAATATCTTTTGTCTCTATCGTACTTCTGGTTTTTTAGATTAAACCTTAGTCTAAATATCCTCTTTGCAGACTCCTTTTCTTTACTATTAGCCAGGTACATTTCCTCGTTAGAGATGACCTCTCCCATCTCATCAACAAATACAATCTTATAAGTAGTAGGCTTTATTACATCACTAATGGCGTCTTTTTGGATAAAGTCCAAATTTACAATTAAACTAGTTATTTTAGGTAACATACTGATGAGAGCAATCTGTACAGTTTCAGTTTCCATAGCTCCCCTAATAGTTCTAACCTGCACAACATGCACTAGAATCTCTTGGGGTGAGCTACCACCATGAACATAGTTTTGTCCACCACCAGCCACCTTAAACACATTCGATGCCAGCGGAAAGGTTACAGTCTTTGTGTCATCTCCACCTAGTATATCTGATACAGCCATGCTCTTTGTACCAGTGACCTCATAACTGTTATTAGACACTATATAGCGTCTTTTTATCTGATCTTTCTTTGTAGCAAATCTATCTATTTTATCTGACTCAGCTAGCTTGTCCCGCTTATATATAAACCCATGGTCTGCCGTTATAATATATCTAGTAGTAGAGACACTGTTTGTAAGTCTCTTAATTAGTTCACCTATCTCTTCAATGGCTTCAGCACAGGCCATAAATACCTCATCCTCTGTGCTTGGCTCCTCCCCTCTTGCATCAATTTGATTGTGATAGATATAGATTACAGATTTCCCGGCGAAAAAAGCCCTGAGTTTATTCCGGTCATACTTTTTTAAAACATCATATTTAATGCTAATAGCATGTGGATCTCTCTCCCTTAAGATTCCATCCCGCTCTTCCGTATTCCTGCAAGGTTTCCCATCTACATAAACATCATAGTCTTTACCTATTGTAAGCTGCCTGTGAGGAAGTAGGGATGCCATTCCAAGCCTTGTATATGATGGAAGTACACCAATTTGAGGTTCAATCTCTGCTGTAATCTTCTCATCTCTACTTAGCTTTTTAACTAGTTCCTTTGCTACTTCATAGCGAAGACCATCTGATATAATCACAACTAGCTTCTCTTTGACTGGATCCACAAAATTCTTATAAAAATCTCTCTGGAGCTTATACTTTCCCCTAACTGCCTCGTAAGAAAATTTCTCATTAAACTGCCTGAGGATGACATCAAGATATCTATTGGTATATATATTCTCCACTAGCTCTCGTAAATCATCAAACTGATGTCTGTCCTTTACCAGATCTAGATAGTAATAAAACTTTCTATAGTGGGTATCTATCATATAGTCTTCCTTATCATACTTTTCTATAAGTGATAGAAGATCCGATTCCGCCTCAAAACTTGCATGGCTAATTACATAATAGGCATGCCTCAGTACATGATATTCGTTATAATATTCATCCCCAAAATGTTTAAGCTCTCTATATCTACACATCTTAGGTATAGTTATATCGTTTATAGTAGCATTTAAATTCTCATCTAGTAGACGCTCAATCATCCAATCTATAATCCTCTGGTCTACAAACCTGAATATATCTAAGTCTACAATTGCCTCCACTGGATAATCTGCAAATAGTTCATCCCCATTAATTCGCCTATATACCTCATCGGATAAAGCATCAAATTTGCTACGATATAGGACACTATTCATAAGTTGATCCATAAATGCCATGACAGTACCTGGCTTATTTAATATATATTTATTCATAGAGCGTGGCAGTTCACTACCCATCTCGTTTTGAGTATAGGTGAGGAAAAGACTAATGAGAAGTTTTGAAAGGTTAGG
>CALKWW010000018.1 GCA_938003945.1 uncultured Bacillota bacterium
GTTGTTGGTTCGAATCCAACCTGAGGAGCCATTTTATTTTTGGAGAAAGTCCCATGCGAAATTTCGTATGGGGCTTTAGTATTATTATAAGTGAATTTGTTGAAAAAAGTAGACAGGAAAAGGGCTACAGTGTATAATATATACTACACATACCATATATTTCATGGTAATGCATGCTGTATATATTATTGTATACTGTGAAATATAATAGGTTTTATGAATAATATATAATTTTCATGGGGGAGGGGATAAATTGAGGAAGAAGACAATAGGATATATATTAGTGTTGGCAATTATGCTATTGACTTTTGCACCTATGGTAAGTGCTGCCGTTCCTAATAGGACATTGAGGTTAGGCAGTAGGGGTGCTGATGTGGCCACAGTCCAGGCTAGACTCAATAAGCTAGGTTATAATGCAGGTGCTGCAGATGGTATATTTGGCAGACGTACATATAATGCAGTGGTGGCATTTCAACGCGCTAATGGTCTATCTGTAGATGGCATAGTTGGTAAGAACACAAGAGCTAAGCTTTTCTCTGCTAAGACGACTCCATCTAGGGGTGGAAGTAGCTCTAGTGGAAGTAAGAATACAGGGACAAGCACTGCATCCATTACTAGCACTTTGAGGCGTGGTAGTAGGGGTTCTCAGGTAACTACTTTGCAAAAGCGTCTAAACACATTAGGTTATAATGCAGGTACTGCAGATGGTATATTTGGCAGACGTACATATAATGCAGTGGTGGCATTTCAACGCGCTAATGGTCTATCTGTAGATGGCATAGTTGGTAAGAACACAAGAGCTAAGCTTTTCTCTGCTAAGACGACTCCATCTAGGGGTGGAAGTAGCTCTAGTGGAAGTAAGAATACAGGGACAAGCACTGCATCCATTACTAGCACTTTGAGGCGTGGTAGTAGGGGTTCTCAGGTAACTACTTTGCAAAAGCGTCTAAACACATTAGGTTATAATGCAGGTACTGCAGACGGTATATTTGGTGGTCGCACATATAATGCAGTAGTGGCCTTTCAACGTGCTAACGGCCTATCTGTAGATGGTATAGTTGGTAGGAACACAGTAGCTAAATTATTTTCTAATATAGCACCTAAGCCTGATCCAAAGCCGACACCTGCTCCAAAACCCCAACCTAGTCCAGAACAGGGGACGACAGTTGAGCAGATGTATAGGGTGCGGAAATCTTGGAATGACGCTAGTAGCCAGATTGGAGCTTTTAAGAGTCTATCTAATGCAAAGGCTCTGGCCGATAAAAACCCTGGATATAAGGTGTTTGATAGTTCAGGTAAAGCAATATATCCAGTAGGCGAATCAGATTCAGAGCCTATAAAAGTGGAGGGTAAACCCATAGTATCCAAGACAAAATCTACTGTAAAGCAGATGGAAGCTTGGGCAAGGACAAAAGGTGCCACTGACAATTTTGTAGATTTAGCATCTATCTATTATGCAATAGGCAGTGAAATAGGTGTAAATCCAGAGGGCGCTTACTGTCAGGCGGCTCTTGAGACAGGATATGGGAAATTTGGTGGTGCTGTACCCGAAGAGTTCAATAACTTCTGTGGACTTAAGACTACAAACGGTAAAGGTGATAAAAGGGAAGATCACCAACAATTTGCCACTCGGGAAGAAGGTGTGCGTGCCCATATAGATCATCTTGCTCTCTATGCAGGTGCTGACGGTTATCCTAAGGCAGATACGCCCGATCCTAGACATTTTTCTAGTATAACAGGAAAGGCAACAACCTTTAAGGCATTGGGAGGAGAAGGTAAATGGGCGCCGGCTCCAGATTATGGCGATAGGATTGAAAGACTTCTAGAAGAGCTCTATAAAACATCTTATTGATACATTATTTAGATATAAGATGTATATTTAAAGAAAGTTGCGCAATACTTGAGGGCATAGGCCCTCTTTTTTTTCTCTTATAGAGATAATATAATAAATATGAAGGGAGTTTGATTTAATGAAAGTGGATAGAAAAATAGATATGTTACGAAGTCTCATGAAAAGACGGGACATAGACGGATATATAATAGCTGATTCTGACCCGCATATAAGTGAATATGTATCTGAACATTGGAAGATGAGAAAATGGATTTCAGGATTTACAGGCTCAGCAGGGATAGTGGCTTTGACCCATAGTGCAAGTGGATTGTGGACAGATGGCCGTTATTATATTCAAGCAGAGAAGGAGCTTGCAGGAAGCGAGATAGAGCTATTCAGAGCAGGGGAGAGAGATGTTCCCTCTTATACTAAGTGGTTAGCTGATAACCTCTCTAAGGGCGACAAGGTAGGCATATGTGGCCTCTACTTCTCATTAAAGGAAGTGAGGAGACTGAAGGAAACTCTAGAGAAAAAGGGCATTCAAATAGTGACAGAATATGACCTTGTGGGGGAGATTTGGGAAAGCAGACCTCCTATGCCCAAAGAGCCTGTGTTCATACACGATGCAAAATACACAGGTTACTCAGCGAAGGAAAAGTTGAATAGTGTAAGAGCTAAGCTCAAAGAAAAAGGGGTCAGACATTATCTCATAGCTAGTTTAGATGATATCGCTTGGCTATATAATATACGTGGTAGTGATATACCCTATAACCCTGTGACAATAAGTTATGCCCTGATATCTACAGATGATGCCAAGCTCTTTATAGAGTCATCTAAAGTATCCAAAGATGTATTAGATGTTCTAAAGGACAATGGCATTGAAACAGAAGAATATACTTCAATAGAAGACAGATTACCCGAGCTTATAGATAGAGATGAGTCTGTATATATAGACCCCAATAAGGTAAACTTCAGACTCTATAGCACACTTAGAGATATTGGCTGCAATATTGTAGAGGGGCGCAACATAACCACAGATCTCAAGGCAATAAAAAATGAAGTGGAGATAGAGAATTTAAGAGAGACCCTTATAAAAGATGGTGTGGCAATGGTAAAATTTCTGTATTGGTTAGATAAAAATGTAGATAGTGGGCAAATTACTGAGATAGATGCGGCACGAAAGATAGATGAGTTTAGAGAAGAGCAAGAGGGCAGTAGGGGAGCTAGTTTTAATTCCATATCAGCTTATGGGGCCAATGCTGCTATGATGCATTATGCGCCTACAGAGAATATGAATTCGGCACTCGATAGTGAGGGAATGTATCTCTTAGATTCAGGTGGACAATATCTCGGTGGCACAACTGATATTACAAGGACTGTAGTGTTAGGGCCAATAAGTGATAGGGCGCGCCGGGACTTTACTCTAGTTCTAAAGGCCAATATAGCCCTTGCCAGAGCAAAATTTTTATATGGTGCAACTGGTTCTAACCTAGATGTGCTTGCAAGGCAACCCATATGGAGATATGGACTTGACTATAAATGTGGCACGGGTCATGGGGTAGGGTACTTCTTAAATGTCCATGAGGGTCCCCAGAACTTTAGTCAGAGGGTAAATAGTATTGTATTAAAATCAGGTATGATTGTGACAAATGAGCCGGGTATATACAGGGAAGGTGAGTATGGCATAAGGACGGAGAATATGATGCTTGTCGTAGAGGATGAGGTCACCGATTCTGGTCGTTTTATGAGATTTGAGACAATAACCTATTGTCCCATTGACTTAGAAGGAGTAGATGTATCGCTCTTAGACGATGGGGAGAGAAAGTGGATAAATGATTATCACAGCAAGGTATATAAAAAGCTTTCACCATATCTCAATGAAGAGGAGAAAAAATGGTTACAGAAAGCTACTGAGGGAATATAGGTAGTCATAGTATTGAAGGTCAATGTTTATCAGATATAGACATACTCAAGTATCTAGTGTGATGACAGCTAGACAAGTTTAATCATTGCTTACGGAACAAGCGCTTGAAATTGCTAAAAAATCTAATGTGATAGCTAGACAATTTTAATCCCTAGCTAGAACTAAAAAGAAGTGAGGAGTAAAAAGAGTTTAGCGTGGTATAGAAAGATCAGTATATATAAACATTTGTAGAGTTTAGTAAGACATAAGAGAATTTAGTAGAATATAAAGGAGTTTATGGACTAGCTAGGGATCTATACCATCTATACCTTTATGAGTAGAAGATTGTGGTTTAAGTTTTATATGCTAAACAAATAAATAATATGGTATAATGAGACTGATATAAATGGTAAAGTACTTGGTTATAACGCATATGGGAGGGATTTATATTATGGAACTCATAACCGAGGGTAAGACTAAAGATGTATACAAGCTAGATGATGGTAATTACCTTTTAAAATTTAAGGACGATGTTACAGGAGAAGATGGAAAGTTTGATCCAGGGGCCAATACAGTTGGTCTCACCATTGAAGGCGCCGGCAAGGCAGGCCTTCGCCTAAGTACATTTTTCTTTGAACGACTTAAGGAAAAGGGGATTCCCACCCACTATATAGGCTCAAATATAGAAGAGGGAACTATGAAGGTGAAGCCGGCAGAGGTATTTGGCAATGGTTTAGAGGTCATCTGCCGCTATAGGGCAGTGGGTAGCTTTCTTCGTAGGTATGGAATGTATGCCAAGGAAGGACAACCACTAGATGCCTTTGTGGAGATTACACTCAAAGACGATGATAGACAGGATCCACCTATAAATGAAGATGCACTTCATATGCTTGGAATTTTATCAAGAGATGAATATAAGGTGTTAAAGGAACTTACTATAGAGATTAGCAATATAATCAAGGAAGAGCTGGATAATAGGGGTATAGAGTTATACGATATTAAATTGGAATTTGGTAGAGTCGGAGAGGATAGGCATATAGCTTTGATTGACGAGATATCTGGGGGAAATATGAGGGCGTATAAGGATGGAGAATATATAGAACCTATCACTTTAGAAAAGCTGGTATTAGGGGAATAGATGGGGTAGAAAATAGTTGGGAGACGGAGCTGATTTAGATATGCATCAAACTCATATGCCCCTTGTGGAATCCCTCAGCGCCTATATAAAAGAAGATGCCATTCCATTTCATATGCCAGGCCATAAGATGGGGCGAGGTTTTCCACCTGAACTAATAGATAATTTGGTGGGTATGGACGTGACAGAGATTCCAGGGACAGATAATCTCCATAGACCAGAAGGAGTCATACGAAAGGCACAGTTACTGGCTGCACAGGCATTTGGCGCTAAGGACACATTGTTTTTGGTAAATGGTTCTACATGTGGTATACATGCAATGATAATGTCTACTTGTAGGTCAGGAGATAAGCTGATAGTACCGAGAAATTGTCATAAGTCGGTATGGGGTGCTATGATACTTGCCGATGTAAAGCCTATATATGTAATGCCAGAGTATGACATCATAGCCCAGATCCCCACCCAGGTGTCTGTAGATACGGTTAGAGATTGTCTTGATAGGCATCCTGATGTAAAGGGTATGGTACTTGTCCATCCCAACTATTATGGCATGGCAAGTCATATAGAGGAGATTGCCCATGTTTTGAAGAGTAGGGATAAACTTCTATTGGTAGACGAGGCCCATGGGGCACATTTTCCCTTTCATCCTAAATTGCCTAAGTCTAGTAAAGATGCCGGCGCACATATGTGGGTTCAAAGTGCTCATAAGACATTACCAGCATTTACCCAAAGTGCCTATTTACATATAAATGCTGATGAGGCTCTTACATATAGGGCTAGCAATATTTTGAGTGTAATAGAATCTACGAGCCCATCGTATATGCTCATGGCTTCTTTGGATTATGCAAGGTATTTCATGGTAAATAAGGGTAGGGCAAAGCTAGACAGCCTACTGAGCTCTCTAGGAGAGCTGAAGGAAGAGTTTGAAAGGGAGTACGGTCCTAACTTCTTTTCCAATTGTAGATGGGACGAGGTAGCATGTCTAGACGGGACAAGATTAGTACTAGATGTAAATCCTTTCAATATGACAGGTTATGAGGCAGAGCACTATCTTAGGCAGAGGGGTATACAAGTTGAAATGGCCGATATGAATCATGTGGTATTTATATGCACTGTATCTGATGATATTGATATGTTAAGAGGGCTCTTCAACGCCCTCAAATCCCTTGCAGATATGGGGGGGATATGCAATAGTAACCAAATTCATGCACATATTTTTAGCAAGATTCCCAAACAAATAATGTCGCCAAAGGACGCTTTTTGTAGTATAATTAATAAGGTTACACTAAAAAACGCCACTGGGAAGGTATGTGCTGGTATGGTTGGTGCATATCCACCTGGCATACCAAGGTTTTGTCCTGGTGAACTCATAGATAATGAGGGGATAGAGGAATTATTAGAACTTGAAGCATTAGGTGCCACCCTCTTTGGCACGGAGGGAGAAACACACCTAATTCCTGTAGTGGAAGAGTAAATATGTAATATGGAGGGTAATTTATAACTATGAAGGGAATCTTGATAGCTATTGAGGGTAGTGATGGCAGTGGTAAGGCAACTCAGAGTAGATTACTCTGTGATAGACTTGTCCGTGAAGGGAATAATGCTCTTAAGATAGAATTCCCAAATTACAACTGCTCATCTAGTGCAATGGTTAAGATGTATTTAAATGGTGAGTTTGGCAATAATCCAGAGGATGTAAGCCCATATGTGGCATCTACGTTTTATGCAGTAGATAGATATGCCTCCTATAAGAAGGCATGGGGTATATTTTACAATAATGGTGGTATAATAGTCGCCGATAGGTATACGCCTTCAAATATGATACATCAGGGAGCCAAGCTAGAGGACAAGGAAGACAAACAGGATTTTTTGGATTGGCTTTTAGATTTTGAATTTGGAATATTTGGGTTACCTATGCCTGACTATGTATTCTTTCTTGATATGCCCCCTGAATATTCGGTACAACTTCTTGACAGTAGGTTAGATATGGCAGGAACCCATGAATCTAAGGACATACATGAGAAGAGTCTTGATCATCTTACGCGATCGTATAACAATGGATATGAGATAGCTGAATTCTATAAATGGCATATAATAAATTGTGTTGAGGATGGACAATTACGTTCTATTGATGAAATTCACGAAGAGATATATCAGACAGTAAAGGAAAAACTTCTAAAATAAAAAAGGCGGGGAGAAGGTAAAAATCTTTCCCCGTTTTTTCTATTTTGGAAGTTATCTATTCCATATAACTGATGTTAGTTTATGGTTTAAGTGGGTAATAAGTGTAAGAATTAATTTTTTGTTTGCCTCTTTGCAAAACCTGGGATATAATATTATTAAAAAGGAGGCGGTTATATGAAGCTTCTAATAACAGTGGTGCAAGATGAAGATGCTCAAAAACTTATATCAAATTTAATGAATGAGGGTTTTGGAGTGACAAAGCTTGCTACGACAGGAGGATTCCTTAAAGCAGGCAATACAACGCTTTTAATAGGTGTGGACGAGGAAAAGCTAGATGATGCACTGGATATAATCGAGGAGGTATGTAAAAGTAGGAGGCAGATGGCAACCTCACCCTCGCCTGTCGCCGGAGCGGCCGGTATGTATGTGCCGTATCCCGTTGAGGTGACAGTGGGCGGTGCGACTGTGTTTGTATTGGATGTGGAAAAGTTTTTAAAGCTTTGAGTTAAAGGTGATATATGTGAGGATAAGAGATATAGGTTCTCGGGCAGGCGATATACCCATTATGCAGCGAGGCAGTGTATATCCTAATGGACTTGACAGGACACAACACAAGACTTTTCAAGATGCCTTACATGACAGCCATCAAGATGCCCTACGACAGGAGCTTACTGCTCTTTTAGATGATATAGAAGAGCAGGGGAGGAGATTATCTAATCGTCTCACTCTAGAGGAACTGATAATATATAAAAAGCTAATAACAGGCTTTCTCGATAAGGCTGTGTCAAATATGTATACTACTTTTAAGTATAATCACTTTGATCGAAATGGAGGCCATAATATACACTGTATAGTTAAAAAGATAGATAGAGAGCTTGAAAAACTCACAGAAGAAGTCCTAGAGGAACAGCGCGATAGTATAGCTGTTATGGGATATATAGACGATATAAAGGGACTTTTGATGGATATAGTCACATAATGGAGCCCATTAAGAACCGGAGGGAATTAGACATATGAGAAGTTCAAATATAATCGGGCAATCTTTGCTGCTAGATAGGCTTGAAAATATGGTATCCAGCGGCAGGGTTGCCCATGCTTATTTATTGACAGGACCTAAGGGTATAGGTAAGACTACCATCGGAGAAACATTTGCAAGGATGCTCTTTTGCACTTCTTCCGCTAGGAGACCATGTGGTGTGTGTCAGTCGTGTATACAATTTATGTCTGGGAATCATCCTGATTTTATACAGCTTATACCTAAGGGTAAATCTATAAAGATTGATGATATCCGTAATTTAAGACGCGACATAGTGATAAAACCCTATCAGGGCAGTAGGAAAGTATATATGATAGATGATGCCCATATTATGACAATGCATGCCCAAAATGCTCTACTTAAGACACTAGAAGAACCACCCTCCTATGCCACTATAATATTAGGAGCAGACAATATAAATGTCTTATTGCCCACTATAATTTCCAGATGCCAAGTTATACCCATAAAGCGTCTACCTAGTAATGCTATACATAAAATATTACTAGAGCGAGGCTTGTCCTCCGATGAAGCAAGTGTGTTTGCACGTATGTCGGAAGGTCTTCCAGGTAGAGGCATAGCCTTATCGTTAGATGAGGGTTTTAAAACTCTCAGGGAAGATGTAATAAATTATTTGGACAACCTCTTTAGCATGAAAGAGTGGGAAGTATTAGGGAACACTGCCCTATTTATGGATAATAGGGAACATATTGAGACAATACTAGATATACTTGTTGTATTTATGCGCGATGTGTTAATATATAGTGAGACAGGTGATGACAGCCTGATCATAAATAGAGATAAAATGTCAAATATAAATCTATATTTAAATCTCTTTACTAAGGGACAGATAAGGACTATCATAGAGAATATAGAAACTGGGCGGAAAATGCTAAAAGATAATGCAAATTACCAACTTACGATAGAGAATATGTTACTTTCGATAAGGGGAGGTGTCAAACTATGCAGCTAGTTGTGGGTGTGCGTTTCAAACCTGCGGGAAAGATATACTACTTTGATCCCAAAGAAATTGAACTTAAAGAGGGAGATTCAGTAATAGTAGAAACTGCTCGAGGAATAGAATATGGTGATGTGGTAGTGGAATCTAAGATGGTTGAAGATGAGAGTATAGTGACCCCACTCAAGAGTGTCATAAGGAAGGCCACTGAGGACGACAATAGGACTTTAGAGGAGAATAGGAAAAAAGAGCGTAAGGCCTATGGCATATGCCTAAGGAAGATAAAAGAGCATAAATTGCCAATGAATCTCATAGATGTAGAATATACATTTGATAACAATAAGGTGATATTTTATTTCACAGCTGAAGGTAGGGTGGACTTTCGAGAGCTTGTAAAGGATTTAGCTGCAATCTTTAAGACGCGAATAGAACTTCGACAAATAGGGGTACGAGATGAGGCAAAGATGATAGGTGGACTAGGTCCTTGTGGCTGTATAATGTGCTGCTGTACTTTCTTAGGAGAGTTTGAACCTGTATCTATAAAGATGGCGAAGGAGCAAAATCTCTCTTTAAATCCTAGTAAAATTTCAGGGATGTGTGGAAGGCTCATGTGCTGTTTGAGGTATGAACAGGAATTCTATGAGGAGATGATGGATTATGCTCCTAAGGTCAATGAAGATATAATGACTCCCGAAGGTATGGGTACTGTGATGGATGTGAACGTAATAAAAGAGAGTGTAAGGGCAAAACTCCTCCAAGAAGATGGTTCATATGAAGTTAAGGGATTTAGCTTTAAGGAGATAGAACGGATAAACAGAGAAGATTGTAGTGTTCATGACGATGATGAGGAAATAGATGAAGAGTTAAGATCTCTCCTTGATGATTGATGCATTATAGTATGATAAAGATGAAGAGTTAGCGTCATAATGGCAAAGATGAAGAATGATGTGCTATAGTACGATGAAGATGAAGAAAGATGCGCTATAGTATGACGAAGATGATGAATGATATGTCATAATATGACGAAGATATTGCATTTCACTCAAAATTTGTTTGCTTTTTTATAAAATAATGATAGAATGTTATAAGTAATTGGGGAATAAAAGTATTTATTTTGTGGGACTCAATGTAAGGAGGTGACACGCCATGGCACACGTGATAAGCGATGAGTGTATTGCTTGCGGTGTATGTCAGAGCGAGTGTCCTGTGGATGCAATTTCAGAGGGCGATATCTATGTTATAGATCCGGATCTGTGCATAGATTGTGGTGCATGCGCTGACGTATGTCCTGTAGGTGCTCCTCAGGCAGAATAATCGCTTTAAAGATACTTATAAAATAAAGAGAACCTAGTCTGCTTTAGCTGATTGGGTTCTCTTTAAAATATAGATAGATTTGGTCATGAATTTCTCCACTATATGCCTGCTACAGGTCAATTTGGGAATAGGAAGTGGTATTTGTGAGTGGGGTAAGGCTAGCTATAGATGCCCTAGCTATGGATGGGAAGAAGGTGGGTATCGAGAAATATGTATATAACTTGATTACAACTCTATCCACATTTGCCTTAGATATGGAAATAGATATACATATACAGGAACATATGAGAGAGAATTTTGAATCTAAGGGCAATATAAATTGTAAATTTCATAGGGATTTCAAAGGAGATAGGGAGAGGCTAATGTATGAACTATTCAATATGCCCCATCTATACAGAAAGGAAAAATATGATATAGTTCACTTTATGGACTGTCTATCACCGTTGGTGCCCATTGGTGCTAAACGTGTATATACACTATATGATTTGGCTTATTTAAGAAATAGAAGGCCATTTACTTTGAAAAAAGGTATTACAAAGGGAATACTTTTTGATATAGCTACTAGGTCAGCAGATGGGATATTATGTGCTTCCCAAAGCCTCAAGGAAGATCTCATACAGCAATATAAATTTTTAGATGAAGATAAGGTCTATGTTACATATTTAGCTGCAGAACAGATAAAGGATGTTCCAGTAAGGGGGGCGGAAGCAGATTGGATATTACAACAATACGGTATAGATGATAGATTTATACTATACGTAGGTCCCATAGATTCAAGCAAAAATATAGCTGTGCTTTTAAAGGCATATGGAGAGATAAAGGCCAATACTAGTCTGCCTCACAGACTAGTATTATGTGGAGAAATGGGAGAACCGTATGACCATATTACAGAGGTAATAGGAGAATATGGGGCTTTAAAGGAGGATATCGTCTATATTCATAATATATCTGATGAAATACTTCCTCTACTATATAGTAGGGCCGATGTATTTGTATATCCTTCACTTTATGAGAGATTTGATATATATCCTATGGAAGCTATGCTATATGAGACACCTATTATATCCTCTAATATACCCTATCTTTCAGAAGTGATAGGAGATGCAGGATTATACTTTCACCCATATGATCATGTAGAGCTTGGACTTTTATTGGTGGGTATCCTCTCTGATGAAGCTCTGAGGGGAGAACTCAAAAACAGGGGCAAGCAACAGGTTGCCAAGTTTTCATGGGGAGATACTGCGAAGAAGACATTATCAGCATATAGGAACATAGCCCAAGCCTAGATAATATCTATTGGGGTCCAAGCCTAGACAATATCTATTGGGCATTTTCCCTCAGTTCCGTAGGTGTCATATTAAAATGCTCCTTAAAATGTAGATAGAAATAGTTGAGATTAGAGTATCCAACTTTGGACGCAATATATGCAATTTTATAGGGGGTATTTTCGATCATCTCTTTTGCCTTTGAGAGCCTATAGATTTTTAGATAATCGGAGAATTTCATCCCAGTTTCTTTTAAAAATAGTTGGCCAAGGTAGGCATTATTCATTTTAAATTTATCTGCAATGCTCTTTAGAGTGATATTTTGTCCATAGTCTTCTTCAATATTTGATAACATCTTATTTACAATTCCAGAGAGTTCACTATACTTTTTTCCAATGATAGGTTCTATATCAAGACTATCATCGCTTAATGGCTTTTCTTCTCCAAAGTCTTCATGTAATATCTTTACTATGACATTTTCAAGTTCTCTCTTCCCAATGGGTTTTAGGATATAATCTCGAACATCAGGTCTTATGGCACCTCTGACAAACTCAAAATCGTCATATCCACTTATCATAATATATATACAGTCAATGCCTAAACTTTCGAATTTATCTATTATTTGATGTCCACGAAACTCGCCTATACATACATCTAAAATGGCTATATCGGGCTTAATTTCAATTCCCTTTTCAATTGCCTCACTATAGCTCTTTGCGGTCTCTATATATTTAATCCCGTACTTTTCCCAATCGATTAGCACCTTCAACCCTTCACATATATTGTGTTCATCATCGACAATTAGAAGTCTATACACTCTTCTCCTCCTCGAATACAATTCTCACTGTTATCCCAGCCTCTTCATTGCTTAAAACCTCCATAAAGACTTTTTCGCCATGGTAGAGTTTTAGGCGTTCATATACATTATTGAGTCCTATATTTGTATTATTACCACTGACTAAATTCTCATTTATCTTCTTGATCTTGTCAAGCTCCATTCCAATGCCATTGTCTTGAACTTCAATAAATACTTTATTATTGTCCCTATATCCACGTATAACCAAAGCATTCATATAGCTGTCTTTATCCATCCCATGCACAAAGAAATTTTCTATTAATGTTTGAATCCAAAATTTTATAGTCGTAAAATCTAAGACATCATCATCTACATCAATGGTATAAAAGAAATTTTCATTATATATAAAACTCATCATATCCAAATAACGTTTTGCAAGACGAAGTTCATCCTTTAAGGGTATTATACTATCAAATGTCAACAGCTCCCTATATAGTCCACCTAAATTGGATATTGCCCCTGCGACCTCCGCATCAGAATTCAGTAGAGCTTTAGCTTTCATTATCTCCAAAGTATTATACAGAAAATGGGGATTCATTTGATTTTGAAGTAGCTTAAATTGCATCTGTTTTTGCTCCAATTTGAGCTTGTATTCTCGCTTGATATAATCATCAAGTTTAACTATCATGTCGTTTAACTCATTTGCGATTATGCCCAATTCATCTTTCCGCTCACTTACATCTGAAGGAATAAAACTTCCGCTTTTTGCACTTTGTATTGAAGCTATTATATTATCAAGGTCGCGAGATTCCTTATTTATTTTACTGGCCATAAATAGTTCTGCAGCTATAAATGCTCCTATGGCAAAGCTCAGTACTATGAGGATGGTAGAACCTTCAATATTTATGATGGATGTATCAATGAAAGTGATGATCTTATATCCTTGTCCTACTATTAAATGAGTGGAGTAATATACCTCATTGAAAAGACTAGTTGAAATCTCTCCCTCCATATTCTGTAGTTTAAGTAGGGAATCTATATTCTTGGCAACATATGGTGATTGTATTTTGTCATTCAATATTATATATGAGGAATCACTTGCCATCACAATATCGCCGGCATTAAACTTTTCAATAGAGTCAAATGCGCTTTTATCATCAAAAGTTATATATATACTACAGAGTTTATCCAGTGTAGTTGGGTCAGCAATTTCTCTAGTGATGAAAAAACCTCCAGCATCTTGTATTATATCATAAGGTCTAGATGGATCGCTTTCAGCCCATGTCTTAAGAAATAGACCAGAATCATTAAAGTATACCATCATGCGTTCTTTGACATGATCATATAAAATTACGCGGGTAATATCATCATCACCATATATACAGTCTTCAGCAAACTTATTTATAGTTGGATAATACTCAAACAATTTGTATGAATCTAATTTACTTGCAAGGTATTCATCCATGTCTAGAGTAAAAAAATTTACAACATCACTGAGGGATTTGTCATTATTATAGATCTTGCTGAGTTTTGCATCTATTTCACTTTGTTTCATTTTAACTACTGATTCAACATATTCGCTGGCATATCTGTTATTGCGTGTAAGCACTTCTTTTCTATTTTCATATATCTGTCCATATACTATGAAGGTAAATAGGAATATAATCACAAAGAATATTACAGTAAAGTTTATAAACATCTTCCTATATACCTTGTTTTCTAAAAATTTAAACATTCCATCATTTCCTTTTTCAAGTAAAGTTATTTGACAACATTATAACATGGAGCTTTTTTGTTTGGCAATGTAACTGTTATCCATATATAAAACCTATATTTTTTGGGTATAAGTATATAATTTTTTATATAGTTTTTCAAAAAGCTGTCTGTTACAATTTAAGTGTAAGACATATTGAAATCGGGGAGGGATGAAGATTGTGGAAACGATTTAAGAAGAACTTTGGTTTAACAGCTATAGCTATACCAGGATTTATTTGGTTTATATTATTTAGCTATCTTCCCCTAATCGGGATTGTAATCGCTTTTAAAGACTATAAGATAAGTGGAGGATTTTTTGAAAGTCTTATATCCAGTGAATGGATAGGATTTGATAATTTTAAATTTATGTTTGCAACCAATGATGCAAAGATCATGGTTCGCAATACACTCCTCTACAATGTCTTCTTTATAGCCATAAACATAGTTGTACCTCTGTTTATTGCGATAATGATAAGTGAACTTCTCAATAAGAGAGGAGCAAAGGCATATCAGACTATGATATTTTTCCCATATTTTCTATCATGGGTTGTGGTAAGTTATTTTGTTTGGGCATTTTTAAGCCCTGATAGGGGACTTGTAAACCGTCTGTTTGAATCCCTTGGAATGGAAGGAGTATCGTGGTATTCAGAGAAGAAATATTGGCCGTTTTTTCTAACGTTTTTTAACACATGGAAGAATCTTGGCTACAATATTGTTATTTATTTAGCGGCAATAGTAGGGATAGACAAGACCTATTACGAGGCAGCTTCATTAGACGGTGCTAGCAAATGGCAACAGATAAAGCATGTGACTTTGCCTCAGCTTAGAAGTTTGATAGCTGTATTATTTTTGATGGCAATTGGAAAGGTATTCAACTCCGATTTTGGATTATTCTACCAAGTGCCAAGAAATTCAGGTGCCCTATTCCCAGTGACTCAGACGGTGGACACCTATGTATATCGTACTTTTAGAGTGATTGGTGATATTGGGATGAGTTCTGCAGCGGCGGCACTACAATCCATAGTAGGACTTGTATTTATATTGGTTGCCAATTATGTAATTCGTAAAATAGACAGAGAAAGTGCATTGTTTTAGAAAAGGGGGTGCTGCACTATTATGAAAACGCGAAGGAAACGACATTATCTTGATATATCAGAGGGAACGAATATTGTATTTAATATATTCTTAGTAATTTTAAGTATTCTTGCAGTAATCCCATTTATATTTGTTGTAATTATATCATTTAGTGATGAGACAAGTATAGTTTCAAAGGGTTATTCATTTGTACCTGAACGTTGGTCAACTTATGCATATGAATATATATTGGAAAACGGGAGTGATATACTCCATTCCTATGGTATATCACTTATAGTCACTGTAATTGGAACACTTATTGGTTTGGCTCTTATAGCTACTTATGCATATGTTATTTCTCGTCCCACATATCCATATAGGAAGTTTTTTACTGTGTTAGCACTTATACCAATGCTGTTCAGTGGTGGACTTGTAGGTAATTATCTTGTGGTGGCAAGGCTTTTAGATTTAAAGGATTCTATTTGGGCACTTGTATTGCCTCTTGCAATGTCACCCTTTTATGTATTTGTATTGAAGAGTTTCTACAGGACTTCGATTCCCGATGCGATAATTGAATCTGCGAGGATAGATGGTGCAAGTGAGCTTAGGACGTTTTTGTCAATTGTACTTCCAATAAGTAAGGCCGGTCTTGCAACGATTGGACTATTTCTCACATTGGGATATTGGAATGATTGGTATAATGCAATGCTCTATATAGATGAGCAGGCACTTATTCCCATTCAATATATGTTAATTCGTATTGAAAATAATATCAACTTTTTAGCCCAGCTAGGCTCACAGCAGGGGATAGCCAGTGAAGTGACGAGAAACCTTCCATCGGAGACGGTGCGAATGGCAATAGTGGTACTTACAGTAGCCCCTATAGCCTGTGTATACCCGTTTTTCCAAAAATATTTTGTAGGTGGGCTTACTCTTGGGGCCGTTAAAGAATAGTTTGGTTATATTCTGAACATGTTAATAAAGCGCTCAAGTAGCAAATTTAGGCAGAATGGACTTAAAAAAACTTGTGCGTTTTATATAGAAAAACTTAAATGAAGGAGGAAAATCAATGGGAAAGAAAATTTTATCATTAATATTAGTAGCATTACTTTGTGTTTCATTATTTGCTGGTTGTGGTAATACAGAAAAATCAGATGATGCACAAAAAGATGAGCAAAAGGAAGTTGCAACAGAAGATAAGGATAATAGCTCGGCCGATGACGAGGAAGCTGTAGAACTTATATACTACACAATTGGAACTCCTCCGGCTGACCTCGAAATGGTTACAGAGGAACTATCTGAGATGACCATGGAAAAGATAAATGCCAAAGTAAACCTTAAATTTATAGACTGGGGTGATTATGGTTCAAAGATCACTGCCATAATTAACTCTGGTGAAGAGTATGACCTTGCATTTGCGGCAGGACCTGATCAGGGAGACTATCTAGGTAATAGTAAGAAGGGTGCATTTGAACCACTAGATGACCTTTTAGAGGAATATGGCCAAGGTATTTTAGAGGCAGTTAACCCAGGTTTTTGGGAAGGTGTAAAAATTGACGGTAAAATATACGGTATACCTACAAATAAGGAGATTGCAACTCCCCAGTGGTGGATGTATCCAAAAGAGCTAGTGGATAAATACGATATTGATATAGATAGTATTAAGACATTGGAAGATTTAGAACCATGGCTTGAAAAACTTTCAAAAGAAGAGCCAGAATGGCAACTCATGGAGCTCGATCAAGAGTCACATTTTCATCCAGGTTATGAGTATATAATTGATGATTCTGTGCCTGCTGTGGCAAGTCTAAATGATGATAGTCTTAAAGTAAAGAATCTATACGAAGAGGAATCTACAATAGAAATATTAAATACTCTGCGTAAATATTATAAAGCAGGATATATAAATCAGGATGCAGCTATAAAGCCACCGGCAGGTCTTGTTGAAGGAGAAAAGGTATTTTGGGCACAAGCTCAAGGAGGCCCATACTCCGATATCATATGGTCTAAGAATAGGGGATATACTATAGTGGCTTCCCAAGTTGAAGATGCATATGTTACAACGGAGTCAACACGAGGTTCAATAGTATGTGTATCTTCCAATAGTAAGCATAAGGAAAAGGCTGTTGAATTCCTAAACCTTGTAAATACTGATGCCGATATAAGGAATACTTTGGGCTACGGTGTAGAAGGTGTACACTATGAAGTAGTGGATGGCAAGGCTAAATTCCTCGATGCAAGTTCAAATTATGATGTTCCCAACTATTCACTTGGTAATAGACTTATAATGTATCCAACAGTAGAAGATCCTGATGATCTTTGGGAGGAGTATGAGAGGTTTAACGAAGATTCGGTAGAATCGCCTATGCTAGGTTTTACTCCTGACTTAGATCCAATTAAGAATGAGATTGCAGCAATAACAAATGTGACTAAAGAATTTAGACCTGCGCTTATGACTGGCAGTGTTGATGTAGAAGAGAATCTTGAAAAATTCAATGAGAAGCTCAAGGAGGCTGGACTTGATAAGGTCATAGAGACATTGCAGTCACAGCTAGATGATTGGAAGGCAAATAAATAATAGATCCCCCTCTACTCATCTAATAGTTATCGCATCTGTCTCCTACCTTTTAAATGTGGGAGCAAGGGCGATTAGTATTAAGATAGGGTAGCTTATATAACAGTCCAAAGGGCTAGCCCTTTGGACTGTTTAGTACATAATTCTCAAGTGGCCTATGAGGGATAATTTTACTGTGCAGGGGGAGACAATATGCAATAGAAAGGAAAGTGATTATTACTGTGGCAAAAATTATCGGTGAGAGTTTACCTAATATACCATGGCAGGATAGACCGAAAGAATGTAATGCGCCTGTCTGGAGATATAGTGAAAACCCCATAATAGAACGCGATGCTATACCAAGTTCAAACAGTATTTTTAATAGTGCTGTGGTACCCTTTAAAGGGGGGTTTGCAGGTGTATTTCGTTGTGATAGCAAATCTGTGAGCATGGACATCTTTGCTGGATTTAGTGAAGACGGTATTAACTGGGAGATAAATCATGAGCCCATAGTCTTTGAAGGTGATGATGAGGAAATATTAAAGAGAGAGTATCGCTACGATCCGAGGGTATGTTTTATTGGAGATAGATATTATATTACCTGGTGTAATGGTTATCATGGACCCACTATAGGTGTTGGCTATACCTTCGATTTTAAGACTTTTTACCAGCTTGAGAATGCTTTTTTACCATACAATAGAAATGGAGTATTATTTCCACGAAAGATAGATGGTATGTATGCAATGCTCAGTCGTCCCAGTGATACAGGACATACTCCATTTGGGGATATCTTTTATAGTGTGAGTCCCGATATGGAGTTTTGGGGAAGGCATAGGCATGTAATGAGCACCATAGCAGGTGATACTTCCGCATGGCAATCTAAAAAAATTGGCGCCGGCGCGGTACCCATCGAAACTGACGAGGGATGGCTTATAATATATCATGGAGTAATTTTGACATGTAATGGTTTTGTCTATCGTATGGGTTCTGCAATACTAGATATAGATGAGCCGTGGAAAGTCAAGTATCGTTCAAAGTACTATATATTAGGGCCTGAAAAGTATTACGAGTGCGTAGGAGACGTACCCAATGTGGTATTCCCATGCGCTGCCCTTACCGATGCCGATACAGGTAGAATTGCAATATACTATGGATGTGCGGATACAGTAACTGGCCTTGCGTTTACCACTGTTGACGAGCTAGTTAGGTTTACCAAAAAACATTCGCTTTAAAGCTACAAGAGGAGGGACTTTTATGTTTTTTAGGAAAGAACGGGTTCAGGTTATATGCGATGAATTACTCAAGCTATCTAAGGTACAGAGTATAGAGATCACCGATTGGAAGATCAAAAAAGGCACCTATAATACCATAGAAGAGGTAGACAATGCAAAGAAGCCTTGGAGCGATTTTGATAGCAAGATCGATCAGTGGACAGGTAAGGATGAACACTATTGGTTTAGAACCACTATAACTGTGCCGGATAGCTTTGACGAAAAGCCCCTATACTTTATATTTAAGACTCAAATAGATGAGTGGGACGATGCAAAGAACCCACAATTTTTGCTATTTGTAAATGGTGAGATTGTCCAAGGACTCGACATGAACCACAGAGAAGTACTAATAACAAAAGAGGCTAGGGCCAAAGATAAATATACAATTGATCTTCAGGCCTATACTGGGATATTACATTCAAACTTTCTTCTCATAGGTGAAATGGCACAGATAGATGAGAAACTCACAAAGCTCTACTATGATATCCAAGTTCCACTATGGGTCATTGAGACATTGGAGAAAGATGATAAGACGAGGATAGAACTTGAACTTGCTTTAGAAGAAACTATAAATTTACTAGACCTTAGAGAACCATATTCACCTGAATTTTATACTTCGGTGGATGAGGCAATAGAACATATTAAAAAGGCAGTATATGAAGATTTGGCAGGGTATGACGATGTAATTGCAACATGTGTTGGGCACACACATATTGATGTGGCATGGTGGTGGACTGTCGCCCAGACTCGCGAGAAGGTAGCACGGAGCTTTGCTACGGTGCTAAAACTGATGGACGAGTATCCCGATTATATATTTATGTCTAGTCAACCTCAGCTATATAAATTCTTAAAACTACGTTATCCTGAGATGTATGAAGAGGTAAAGGAGAGAATAAGGGAAGGTAGATGGGAAGCTGAAGGTGGTATGTGGCTAGAGGCCGATTGTAATGTTACTTCAGGGGAGTCTCTTGTAAGACAGTTTCTCCACGGCAAAAAATTCTTTAAAGATGAATTTGGAGTGGACAGCACCATTTTGTGGCTACCAGATGTATTTGGATATTCAGCCGCTCTTCCACAGATTATGAAAAAATCAGGTATCAAATACTTTATGACGACCAAGATATCATGGAACCAGTTCAATAAATTGCCATATGACACATTCTTTTGGCGTGGTATTGATGGGACCGAAATATTTACCCATTTGATAACCACCAAGGGAGTCGATCAAGACAAGGATAGTTTTTTCACTACCTACAATGGAATGCTTCATCCAAGCGCCCTAAGTGGCGGCTGGGACAGGTACCAACAGAAGGATTTGAATAATGATATACTGATTGCATACGGATATGGTGATGGTGGTGGAGGTACTACAAGGGCCATGATAGAGACTGGCCGGCGTATGCAAAAGGGTATAAAAGGTGCTCCGAAGGTTAGATTTGAAACTTCTCGTACGTATTTCGATGAGCTCTATGAGAGGTGCAGTAAAGATCCAAAGCTCCCCAAATGGGTTGGTGAACTCTATCTAGAATACCACAGAGGCACATATACCTCCATGGCACGGAACAAGCGAAGTAATCGCAAGGCGGAGCTTGGACTACAAGATCTTGAGTTTTTCTCAGTATGGGCAGAGAAAATAGGTATTCCCTATCCCAAGGAAGAGATATACAATATGTGGGAGACTGTACTCCTAAACCAGTTCCATGATATACTCCCTGGAACATCCATAAAAGAGGTATATGAGGTGACAAAGGAGGAGTATAAAGAGGTCAAGGCCCAAATTGAAGACCTCATATCAAAGCGAATAGATGCCCTTGGGAATCGTGTAGATGGTGATCTGGTGCTATTTAACACCTTATCCTTTGTACGTGATGACATTGTAGAGCTTGAACTAGATGACCATGATCTGTCTTCATTAGTTGATTGTGAAGGGAATACTGTATTATTACAGCCAACTTATGATGGAAAGTATGTCGGTTATGTGGAAGACATTCCAGCAAAGGGCTATAAGTCATATGATGTAAGTAAGCAAACGGTGGAGAGGGAAGATGTATTTAGGATTACCAATGATGGTATTGAGACACCGTTTTATAGGGTGAAGATTGACGGTGCAGGTAATTTTACCTCTCTATTTGACAAAGAAAATAGCCGTGAAGTTCTAAAAGGCGAGGGGAATCTACTTAAAGTATATGAGGATAAGCCAATGTACTATGATAATTGGGATATAGATATCTACTACAGTCAAAAGAGCTATCCAGTTGATGATGTGCAAAGATATGAGTGGATAGAGAAGGGGCCCGTTAGAGCAACATTACTAGTTGAGAAGAAATTCTCTAAATCTTCTATAGTACAGAAGATCCACTTTTATGCAGATTCTCGCAGGATTGACTTTGACACCTATGTCAACTGGCACCAATATCAGCATTTGCTCAAAGTGGAATTCCCTGTAGACGTAAATGCAGTAGAGGCCACATATGATATTCAATTTGGGAATATAAAGCGACCCACGCATAAAAATACAAGCTGGGATATGGCCAAGTTTGAAGTATGTGGACATAAGTGGGCAGATATCTCTGAGGGTGGATATGGGGTGAGTATATTAAATGACTGTAAGTATGGCCATGCCATACACGATGGAAATATGGCTCTCACCTTAATTAAATCAGGGATTGAACCAAATCCCACAACAGATCAGGAGGAACATTTTTTCACTTACTCAATTCTACCCCATAGAGGTAGCTGGGAGGAAGGTGAAACCCACAATCAGGCATATATGCTAAATGTTCCAATATATAGTGCTGTAGGTGGCAGTGGTGGGAATAGGGAGCAAAGCCTCATGGATGTTTCATCTGACAATGTAATATTAGAGACAGTAAAAAAGGCAGAAGATGGTCAGGGCGTTATTGTACGCTTATATGAGTATGAGAATAGACGAAATGATGTGACAATTAGCTTAGATGGAGATGCGAAAGAGGTATTTGAATGTAATCTTATGGAAGATATTATGGGCGAAATACCTGTTGAGGATAATAGCTTTACATTTCCTATTAAGCCATTTGAGATAAAGACGTTTAAAATTGTATTTTAGGAGGTCCATATGGAAAAATATCCATACGAGAACACCGATTTGCCAACTGATGTGAGGGTAGATGATCTGATATCGCGAATGACCATGGGAGAGAAGATCTCCCAAATGGTACACGACTCTCCGGCAATTCCAAGGCTTAATATTCCCGAATATAATTGGTGGAATGAGGGACTGCATGGGGTTGCCCGTGCAGGGACGGCTACAGTATTCCCCCAGGCCATAGGGCTTGCAGCCAGTTTTGACGAAGAACTTCTATATAAAGTGGCAGATGTCATATCAACTGAGGCAAGGGCAAAATTTAACGCATTTTCTGCCAAAGGTGATAGGGGCATATATAAGGGGCTCACCATTTGGAGCCCCAATGTAAATATATTTCGGGATCCACGCTGGGGAAGGGGTCATGAAACCTATGGTGAGGATCCCTATCTAACAGGAAGGCTAGGCGTTTCATTTATACGTGGGCTTCAGGGTACAGATGAGAAATACCTTAAGACAGTCGCAACTCCAAAACACTTTGCTGTACACAGTGGTCCAGAAGGTATAAGGGAGAATTTTAATGCCAAGGTAGGGCAAAGGGATCTTTGGGATACTTACCTTCCAGCATTTAAGGAGTGTATAAAGGAAGGTGGGGCACAATCCATAATGGGTGCATATAACTTTATAAATGGTAAGCCATGTTGCGCTAGTAGCATTCTATTAGAGGATATTTTAAGGGATGAGTGGGGCTTCGAAGGATTTGTAGTATCCGATTGTGGTGCCCTGTGCAATTTTCACCTATATCAGGGGATAACCCAAAACGCGGCTGAGTCTTCTGCACTTGCCATAGCTAATGGTTTGGATTTAAATTGCGGTGATGCCTATAACCATCTTACAACTGCCGTTGCACAGGGACTTGTTTCAGAAGAACAGATAGACAGGTCATTAAAACGCCTACTGACTGCTCGTTTTAAACTAGGTATGTTTGATCCACCAGAAGAGGTAGAATATACAAATATTCCATATGATGTGGTGGACTGTGAAGCTCACAGAAGATTTTCTAAGGGAGCAGCTCAAAGGTCTATGGTTCTACTGAAAAATAATGGCATTCTTCCCCTTTCAAAGGAGATAGCCTCAATTGCAGTCATAGGCCCTAATGCATTGAATCACGAGGTTCTACTTGGGAATTATAATGGTTGGTGTTCTAAATATTCAACTCCTGTAGATGGAATTAGAGAAAAGGTATCAGCTGATACAAGGGTCTATTATGCAAAGGGCTGTGATGTACTAGGCGAATCTATAGAATACGGAAATGATGCAAAAAGTGGCATGACTGAAGCTATAATTGCAGCAGAGAGGGCAGATGTGACGGTGCTATGTCTAGGACTCTCGCCTAGGATAGAGGGAGAAGCAGGGGATGCATATAATTCTGATGCAGGAGGCGACAGGATTAGCATAGAACTTCCAAAACTTCAGCAGAAATTATTAGAAGAGGTATATGCAGTCTCTAAATCTGTGATTGTAGTACTCATAAGTGGAGGTCCCTTAGCTGTAAATTGGGCCCAGAGGTATGCTGATGCCATAATACAAGCTTGGTATCCAGGGCAGGAAGGCGGAGCTGCTCTTGCCGATATCCTATTTGGTGATTATAATCCATCGGCGAAATTGCCTATTACCTTCTATAGGAGCATTGACGATCTTCCGGATTTTGAGGATTACAGTATGGAGGGGCGTACATATAGATATATGGAATGTAGTCCCCTATATCCATTTGGATTTGGCCTATCATATACAGATTTTGAGTATAAAGATTTGAAACTCGATAGGCAAGAGATCGAGGTAGGTCAAACTATAGAGCTTTCAGTCACAGTAAAAAATACTGGTTTAAGGGCAGGAGAAGAGACTGTTCAGCTCTATATTAAAGATGTGGAGGCCTCCTGCGTAGTACCTAGACATAAACTAGTTGGTATAGCTAAAGTTTACTTAGAGCCTGGGCAGCAAGAAGAGGTGCAATTCACCTTGACGCCAAGGCAGATGGCACTAATAGATGACTCAGGGAATTGTATATTAGAGCCAGGAGAGTTCAAAGTGTATGTAGGTGGTAATCAACCAGATGGAAGAAGTCAGGAGCTTGGTGGGAAGGTACTAGATAAGAGTTTTGAAGTGTTCGGTCATAGGTTAAAACTTGAATATTAGGTTTTAAGGATATCTAGGGTATCGCGATACTTTAGATATCCTTTTTTAATGGCTTTTTTACCTATAGTAGTAGGTATCTTTTTTCTCATTCTGCAGACTTTAGTTTGAAGGAGGTTTTTGTATTTAGCTCAATATAAAAGATATAGAGAAAAGATCATACAAAAATAAAGGATTTAAATCTATGTATATAGAAAAGGGTTAGTATACTAAGAGATATCATATTATCAATTGTTATAATATAAAACACATTGCATATATATAAAGTACAACCTTTTAAAATTTAAATATTTCTAGTGTTCATCAATGTTCAACTCGTCATATTTGCTATATAATGTCGAAACAAAAGAGTTTTTTCTGTATATGTCAAAATATTCTTGCTTTTGGTATTTATATATGCTATTATAATAAAAAAAACAGGCGAAATACTCGTTGTTGTAAGCTAACTAAGACAACGTTTTATTATCTAGGGGGAAATGCTTGTACGAAAATTTATATTTACTGAAAATGGGGGTTATAGTCGATGAAATTTTAAAGAACAGCTATGAATATCCATAATCGAATATATTTAATGTTTCATAGTACATATTGATCTAAAATGCACTACATAGCAAAATTTTATTACATAGAATACACCTTTCTTATATAATTGTCTATTTATTTCATTATACAGTGAACGAATTTTTACAGAAAAATATAAAACCTTGGGGCTAATCACAAACAAAGAACTATAGTGTTTTTTTGTATATGGTGGCTAGTATTTATCTTTACAGCTATTTTGGGACTTATAGTAAAATCATTCATAAAAAGGATATTTAAGTGGTGAAGATATGAAAAAAAATAATATTAAGCTTGGGGAGTTACTTGTCAGTCTAGGGAGGATATCGGAAGAGCAGTTAAAATCTGTTTTGCAAGAGCAAGAAAAGAGCAATAAAAAAATTGGTGAGGTATTAGTTGATAAGGGTCTTATATCTGACAAAGAACTTATAGAAATATTAGAATTTCAATTGGGCATTCCCCATGTAGATCTGGAAAAATACATAATAAATCCAGAAGTAGTAAACTTAATTCCAGAGAGCATGGCTAAGAGGTTAGGGGCCATTGTCATAGATAAAAGGGGTGAGACACTGGTTGTAGGCATGATAAATCCCTTGGATATATTTGCGGTAGATGACATAAGGCTCATGACAGGTCATGCCGTTCAGCCGGTCATATGTACTGAGGGCGACATCAGTAGGGCCATAGAAAAGTATTATAGTGATGAAAAGACTAAAGAAATGATTGAGGAGTTTGAGGAGAGTGTCGCACCTGAAGATCTAGGTGATATTGCAGAGGAAGATTTGACAGATGTAAGCAAGGCTCCTGTTGTAAAGCTTCTAAATTCCGTAATAGTTCAAGCTGTAAATATGCGCGCGAGTGACATACATATAGAACCTTTTGAAAATATAGTCAGGGTAAGGTACAGAATCGATGGAGATCTACAGGAGATATTGACGTTACCTAAGAGCACCTTTTCAGCTGTAGTAACTCGTGTAAAGATAATGGGGAAAATGGATATTGCAGAGCGTCGGGTACCACAAGACGGCAGGGTAGAGATGCAGGTAGAGGGTGAACCAATTGATCTGCGTATATCTGTCTTACCCACAGTACACGGAGAAAAGATTGTATTTAGAATTCTGCACAGAGAAGCAGGAATGCTCTTGAAGGAGAATCTAGGCTTTACAGAAGAGAATCTAGCAAGGTTTGAAAAACTATTGTTACAGCCCTATGGGATAATATTGGTAACTGGCCCCACAGGTAGTGGAAAGAGTACAACCCTATATTCTGCGCTGAGCGACCTCAACAAGATAGACAAAAACATTGTGACAGTAGAAGACCCTGTAGAGTATAAAATAAAAGGTATAAACCAAGTACAAGTAAATGTAAAGGCAGGCATGACCTTTGCAACAGGACTTCGTTCCATTTTAAGGCAGGACCCCAATATCATAATGATAGGTGAAATAAGAGATGCTGAGACTGCGCAGATAGCTGTTAGAGCAGCCATTACAGGACATTTGGTACTATCTACGCTTCACACAAATGATACTGCATCGTCTGTGGTACGACTTGTAGACATGGGTATAGAACCCTATCTAGTTTCCTCTGCAGTTGTAGGTATTGTATCTCAGAGGCTTGTAAAAAAGCTATGTGATAGATGTAAAAAACCATATGAGGCAAGCTATGCAGAGAAGAATATGCTACGCATAGACACAGACAGACATGTAGAATTATATGCTCCAGTAGGTTGTGAGGCGTGTAACAAGGGATATAAGGGACGAACTGCAGTACATGAGGTAATGCTTGTGGATGAGGGGGTAAGACGTCTAATCGACAAGGGTGCCAGTACAGATGAGATAAAGCACTATGCAATAGAAAAGGGAATGGCCACACTATTTGATAATGCTGTCTATAGGGCACTCGATGGCGTGACCAGTGTAGATGAGGTTTTACAGATAGGATATGGCATATAGATTATATTATGGAGGTTAAAATTATGAATATAGTAGAATTCATTGAAGAGGCAATTAAAAGGGACGCCTCAGATATCCATATAACTGTCGGATCAGAGCCGATCTTTAGAATAAATGGTCAACTGGAGAGATATGGGGATAAAGTGCTAGGGCCGGCAGATACAGAGGTGCTCATGAAACAGTTGGCAAGAGAAGAACATCTTAAAGAACTTGAAAAGGTGGGACAGACAGATCTTTCATATTCTCAACCGGGCTTGGGTCGATTCAGGGTGAATATATATAAGCAAAGAGGCAGCTATAGTATTGCTCTAAGGATAATTCCCTTAGATATACCGAGTATGGAAAAGTTAGGTCTACCTCCTGTAATGAGGCGACTTGCCATGTTGCCAAGGGGATTAATCCTGGTAACGGGTCCTACAGGTAGCGGTAAGAGTACTACACTGGCCTCTATGGTAGATATGATAAACAAGCATAAAAACTGTCATATAATAACTCTTGAGGATCCCATTGAGTACTTGCACCATCACAATAAGAGTATTGTCAATCAGAGGGAGGTAAACTCTGATACCAACTCGTTTGCAGATGCGTTAAGGGCGGCACTGAGGCAAGACCCTGATGTCATACTTGTAGGTGAGATGAGGGATCTTGAGACTATAAGTATTGCATTGACAGCAGCAGAGACTGGACATCTTGTGTTATCCACATTACATACATTGGGCAGTGCCAAGACAATAGACAGGGTGATAGATGTATTCCCTGCAGAGCAGCAACAACAGGTAAGGACTCAGCTCTCGTCTGTTTTAGAGGCTGTAATATCTCAGCAACTCATGATTCGTGCAGATGGTGAGGGGAGGGTGGCAGCATTTGAAGTTATGACAGGAGTGCCTGCCATTAGAAATCTAATTAGGGAAGATAAGATACATCAAATAGATACAATAATTGAAACTAGTGCATCGGAGGGCATGCAGACTATGGATAAAGCTCTTGCAAACCTATATAAAATGGGGCTTATCAATAGAGAAACTGCACTGCGTCAAGCCATAGTGCCAGATGTTATAAAGAGATATTTGAGTGAGGAGCGGATGATAAGTGGTCTTCAAATATAAGGCAGCAACAGAGACAGGTGAAGTAATAGAGGGTATTTATGAGGGAGATAGTGCCGAAGCTGTATCGGAGATGCTCAAAAATAAAAATTATTATGTAATATCCTTGAAAAAAACTAGATCCATTAAGCTAGAGAGGGTTTTTAAGCCCAAGGTCAAGACTAAGGATATAGCAATTTTTTGTAGGCAATTTCATGCAATGCTAAAAGCAGGTATAAATTTGATCACCTGCCTTGATATCCTAAGGACACAACTTACAAATAGGACACTTAGAGAAGCCGTGGCAGATATGTATGAGGATATTCAAAAGGGTTTAAACCTCTCGGCAGCCATGATGAAGCATAGTGAGGTATTTCCGTCTCTTCTCATAAGCATGGTGGAGGCAGGCGAGGTCAGTGGTAATTTGGATGTGATGATGGAACGGCTAGCTATATTCTATGAAAAAGAGAGTAATCTTGAGAGGAAGATAAAGGGGGCAATGGTATATCCCATAATATTGATAGTGGTTACTGTGGCGGTGGTGATTTTCCTTATAACAAATGTAATGCCCACATTTGTAACCGTGTTTGAAGATAGCGATACACCCCTGCCATGGCCTACGCGATTACTAATCAATATAAGCGACGGCTTTAGATCACATTGGTACATACATATTGCCGTTATATTGGGACTTATATTCTTGATAAGGACGTGGAAGCAAACTGATAACGGTAGGCGTTTCTTTGATAGACTCAAGCTAAAGATGCCGCTTTTTGGATCTACAAATGTGAAGATAATAACTTCAAGATTTACAAGGACACTCTCCACTATGTTGTCAAGTGGGATACCACTTGTACAGGCATTTGATGCGGTGAATAGGGTTATTGGCAACAAAATAGTTGCAGATAAGCTTGAGGAGGCCAAAAAAGAGGTAGTAAAGGGAGTTCCCCTATCCCTTACCATAAGGGCTACAGAAATATTTCCACCCATGCTAGACTCCATGCTTAGGGTGGGCGAGGAGTCAGGAGCACTAGACGACGCCCTCCAGAGGACGGCAGATTTCTATGATGAGGAAGTGGATTTTGCAGTGGATAAGATGACCACAGCATTTGAGCCCATACTCATAGTGTTTATGGCACTTATAGTAGGTTTTGTAGTGATAGCTATGGCAATGCCCATGTTCGATATGATAGGTGCTGTACAATAGGTTTATTTGCCATTTGAAAGGGGTGATGCGTGGAGGTAGTGTTAATTATTTGTTTATAAAACTAACTAATTATTAAGAGGAGGAATGGAAAATGTTAAAAGCTCTAAATAAAGAGGTAAAGGACAACAGGGGTTTTACACTCATTGAACTTGTGATAGTAATTGCTATAATTGGTTTACTAGTGGCCATAGCAGTGCCTAGGATGGCAGATGCAAGGAAGAAAGCTGCAATAGCTACCCATAATGCCAATGTGAGGACACTTGAGGGTGCTGCCAATATGTATATGGCAGAAGAAGGTCTGCCAGATGAGGACTTAACTGATGCGAAAACTAAAGTAAAGGATTATATTCAGGAGGACGGTTGGCCTAAGGTACCGAAGGGCACTGGTGATACTACTGTTAAAGATAA
>CALKWW010000019.1 GCA_938003945.1 uncultured Bacillota bacterium
TATTTAAAGACAACAGGACATCCATTTGTGCTCATAGGTAGGCCAGAGAATCCTACAGATATGCTAGGGGTTGACAACGATAATTTTCAGGCTATGTATAATGTTGTGGATTATCTGATTAAAAAAGGGCATAAGGATATTGCCTTAATAGGCGGGCCACCCAATCTATACGTTACCCGTGATAGACTAGATGGATATAAAAAGGCTTTAAAAACTCATGCGCTTTCAGAAGATGAGGGAAAGATAAAATTTACTGAAGAGTTTTCCTGTGAGTGTGGCTATGAGGCTATGATGGATATATTGGAATATACTACACCTAGTGCAGTGGTGACAACCGATGATTTATTGGCGTTTGGTGCCAATACAGCTATACGAGAAAAAAATATAGAATTGGCTTTAGTAGGATTTAATAACACCTATCTTGCAGAATATCAGAGGCCAAGCTTGACATCGGTGGATATAAACGCTGAGAAACTTGGCATAAATGCTGCAAAATTACTCATAGACAAATTGGAAAACGAAGATATGCCCACAACTCACTATGTGGTAGATACAAAGTTAGTGGAGCGAGACTCCACTATGTAATATAAATTATACTATTGCTCGACTATGATTAACTAGATGAATTTCAATAGTATATAGGCCTAGAATGAGCCATTGCTCAAAATGAGAATAAAATTTATTGAAGGAGTTGGGGAAAAATGAATAAATCCATAAGGCGAATAAGTATGATTTTAGTGGTCATATTGTTTGGTACCCTTCTATTAGGTGGGTGTAGTTCAGAAAAGACGCCAGCAGAGGATACTACAGATGAAAATGTAGAAGGTGATAGCTCAAATGTAACTGACGATGAGGAAGCAAAAGATTCAGGTGAACAGGTGGAGTTAGATATATTTCAATTTAAAGTGGAGATTGCAAAGCAATTGGAAGAGGCTATAGAGGCCTATGAAGAAGAAAATCCAAATGTGAAGGTCAACTTAGAAACGGTTGGCGGTGGAGATGATTATGGCGCTGCTTTGAGAGCAAAGTTTGCATCTGGTAGTGAGCCAGCTATATTCAATGTGGGTGGTCCACAGGATGTTGAGGATTGGATGCATAAACTAGAGGATCTATCTGACGAGCCGTGGGTAGACTTAGCCCTTCCTGGTGTTGTAGATGGTGTAGTTAGTGATGGAGGCATCTATGGCATGCCCTATAATATGGAAGGGTACGGGTTTATATATAATAAGCGAATATTTGAAGCGGCTGATATAGATGCATCTAACATAAATGACTTTGATTCACTAGAAAAGGCAGTAAAAACACTAGATCAAAAGATCAAGTCAGGGGATTTAAAAGATGAATTTCCACAGTTAGAAGCTGTGTTTGAATTACCCGCTAAAGAAAACTGGGTGACAGGACTTCATACATCAAATGTATTTTTAGGCCAGGAATTTGAGAGCTCTATAGATTCCTATAATGCGGATACTGTAGAATTTAAATATGGCGATCAGTTTAAACAGATAATCGACTTACAAGCAGATTATTCAAGTAATAGTGAAAAGAAGGAGCAACTTACAAGTGTGGATTATGCCACACAGGTAGATCAAGGCTTGGCTATAGAGAGAGTGGCCATAATTCAACAGGGAAACTGGATCTATCCAGAGGTTGAAGATATTGATCCTGAAGTGGCTGAAAACCTAGGCATATTGCCAATACCTGTACAAGGTGGAAAGGAAGATTCGATACCTGTAGGTGTGCCCATGTATTGGGCAATCAATAAAGATCAAGATGATGCAGCGAAAGATGCCGCTAAAGATTTTCTAAATTGGTTATATACATCAGATGAAGGAAAGGACTTCGTAGTAAATAAGTTTCACTTTATCCCACCCCTGAATGGTTACGAAGATGTGCGCCCTGAAGATGCGTTGGGAGCAGCAGTCTTAGAGTATTCTGAAGCTGATAAGGTTACACCATGGGTGTTTATGGGATATCCCACAGGATGGGGCGAAGATGTATTGGGAATAAATATCCAAGTTTATCTTGCCGGTGGAGCCAGCTGGGATGAAGTACTTAATACTTGCATGGAAGAATGGAAGAATACAAGGCAAAGTGAGTGATAAAAAACATGGTTGTGCTCTAAACAAGAGTTTAGGGCACAACCCATAAAAAGTAAAAGTTGGTGAAAGTTCTTATACTTATTATACCCTTTTTCTTATGTGGAAGAAAGGATTTTGTATAAAATTCTAATAATGGGAAGAGCTAATATATGAGGATGTGGGGATATGAAGCAATCAAAAAAATGGTTTGTTCTATTTGTTGCACCAATTTTGTCCATATTTTTACTTGTAGTAATCGTGCCTATGTTTATGGGAGTATATTACTCCTTTACTGATTGGGATGGTATAAGGAGTAGAGGATGGGTTGGATTTAAAAATTATATACAAATTTTCACAGGAGATAAATACTTTTTGAAATCGTTCTTCTTTACTTTAAAGTTTGCAATTGTATCCGTGATAACTATAAATGTATTAGGATTTTGTCTTGCCTTGCTTGTAACTAGAGGCATTAAAAGGAGCAATATATTACGAAGTGTATTTTTCATGCCCAACCTCATCGGTGGGTTGATATTAGGTTTTATATGGCAGTTCATATTTATAAATGGATTCAACTATATTGGAAAGAGCTTAGGTATAGAATGGCTACAGGGCTGGTTATCGGATCCTATCACAGGATTCTGGGGGTTGATAATATTGATGTCTTGGCAGATGTCAGGCTATATGATGGTCATATATATTTCAGCCTTAGAAAATATACCAGAGTCGTTGGTAGAAGCGGCAGAAATTGATGGTGCAAATGCATGGAACAACTTAATAAACATTATTATTCCTCTTGTTGCGCCAGCGTTTACTGTGGGGTTATTTCTAACGTTATCTAATTCTTTTAAGTTGTTTGATCAGAACTTAGCATTGACAGCAGGAGGCCCCTATAATTCGACTCAGATGTTGGCTTTGAACATATATAATACTGCATTTAGTTTTAATAAATATGGTATTGCTCAGGCAAAAGCAGTTATTTTTCTGGTATTGGTCGGTGCTATTACACTTACCCAGATGTATGTGAGTAAAAGAAGAGAGGTTGAGATGTGATGAGGTCTAAAAAGAGGACTACAAATACAGTTTTATGGATTATAGCTATACTGTTGGCAGTTATATATGTCTTTCCGTTTTATATAGTATTGGTGAATTCATTTAAGACACAAAAGGGAATATTTCTTGATGTCATGGGATTGCCATCTAAGGAGTTTTTTAGACCTCAAAACTATATAGAAGCATTTAAACAGTTAGATTTTCTACACTCGTTTGGTAATTCATTATTTATAACTATATCGAGTACCGTTTTGATAATAATACTGAGCTCCATGTGTGCATGGATGCTAGTTAGAACAAAGACTAAACTGAGTAAAATTATATTTTTCTTATTTGCGGCTGCCATGTTAATTCCATTCCAATCGGTGATGCTTCCTCTTGTGAGCATCATGGGTAAGATAGGCTTTCTCAATCCTCCGGGATTGGTGTTTATGTATATTGGATTTGGCGCAAGCCTATCGATAATTTTGTATCATGGTTTCATTAAGTCGATTCCGTATGAACTTGAAGAGGCGGCTACAATAGATGGTTGTCATCCATGGCAAACATTTTGGCTGGTTGTATTTCCACTATTACACAATATAACAATTACTATAAGTATATTAAATGTTATGTGGATTTGGAACGACTTTTTGTTACCTCAACTAGTGATAAATAAGCCCCAGTGGCATACTATACCACTTAAGATGTTTTACTTCTTTGGACAATTCTCCAAGAAGTGGGATCTAGCATTGGCGGGACTTGTCATTTCAATAGTTCCTGTTGTGGTATTC
>CALKWW010000020.1 GCA_938003945.1 uncultured Bacillota bacterium
ACTATCTGTGGTAACTGCCCACTATCTATGGTAACTGCCCACTATCTTGCGAAAAAATAACCCGTAGCTGTAAAGTCAAAAATGGTCTCTGAGTTTGCTGATTTCCAGTTTCCAGATTGTAGATCTTGTCTTGGCGATTTAAAATCATATCTATCGGGAACAGTAAATAGACGTATTTTGGTGTTATCACAAGAGGCAATCTCATCAGCATACAGATCTTCTACTCTAGACATAGGAAGTACCATATTTGATTGGCCAGAACAAATCCATACGTCACCTATGAGAATGTCCTTTATTATTATAGTGTGGTTCTCAGATTTCACCTCCATCTTATAAGGACCTCCCACCTGTAGTTCAGGGAGGAGTATCAACCACTCCCCATCCATATCTGTTGTTGTATTGTATTGTCCACCAAGAAAGTTAATTGTTATCTTTTCACCAGGAGAAGCCCAGCCCCAAATTCTTATTTTGGTGTTTCTTTGCAGTACCATACCGTCACTTATTAAACGGGGGAGCTTGAGACTCTCTTGATGCATATTTGTGTTTTTTTTCATTAGCAATCCCTCATTGAAAGCATTTGTATATTTTTAAAGAAAAGCAAGTGTCTCAAGGACCAGTCGCAATCTTCCCGCACTTACACAAGACTTCAATTAGAGAAAAACTCCTGCCCAATTGTGTCTCTAGGACTTTATTGTTCATATCTCATCTTTCAGATTATTATTCATATATCTTTCGGTTGTGAATATCTTTTATGCCAGTCTTTCTGTAAAAGTAAGTATTGACGACATCTCTCCACTCTTTAGCATCTTCCACTTGTATATCAAATCTTTCTAACACAATATCGAATGTCTCTCTTTCAATTTTTTCCTCCAAAGTAAGCCACTTTTCCCTTAATTCTTTCGCCTTCTCAACTCCTTCAAAATGTGTGTCATATATATGCTGAATCACTGTCTTCCCAGAGCTCAATTCATGTGTATATGGTACATGATGAAAGAATAATAAAAGCTCTTCTGGGCATGTCTCCAAGTTTTCATACATATTCTGAACTTCACCACTGTATTGCCCAGTATAACCGGTTCCTGTAGCAACAGTCCTATCTACACCTAATCCTTTCCAGTCTGCATAGTGATACGTTCCCCATTTAGAGTATTCATATCCGTCTATGTTGGGACCATAATGATGACCAGGATTGACCATCCAACCGATTCCCAATGGACTAGTGTACATCTCATATATCTCCCTAGATTCAAGTAACATTGGAGCAATTATCTCTATAATTTCTTCATCAGTCCCGAAGGTCAGCTTCACCCACTCCTCTGCTATTTCTTCAGAAGTCAATTGAGAATCCCAAGCTAATCTACCAAACCCATATAAATTAGCTTGCGCAAGTGGATGTCCTGTCCAAGATTTGCTATTTCCTATATTGGAAACCCCGGCAATTCCCCCATGTCTATTATCATTTAAGGTTGTGTCTATTATTTTATTTACATAACTCCCCTCGCCTTTAGCAAAGGTATCAAAATCTAAAGTTTCCTTCCACATTGGAACTAGATAACACAGATGCTTTTGTTGCCCAGTATATTCTTGAGTTATTTGACATTCTAGCATCATATTCGTATCTTCCATGGCACCAAAAAGAGGTGACACAGGTTCCCTTATCTGAAAATCCATTGGTCCATTTTTTACTTGTAATATTACATTATCCATAAATTGTCCGTCTAAAGGCTTAAAATTATCGTATGCAGCTTTAGCTCTATCCTTTGTACGATCTCTCCAATCCATTAAACAATCGTATACAAAACATCTCCAGATTACCAGTCCATTATGAGGGTTTAGTGCTTCTGCAAGCAGATTAGCACCTTCAGCATGATTACGTCCATAGGTAAATGGTCCGGGTCTAAATTCCGAATCCGCCTTGACCAAAAATCCTCCAAAGTCTGGAATATAACTATAGATTTTATCTACTGTCCTACTCCACCACAACTTTACATCATCATCTAGAGGATCGGCAGTAGATAATCCTCCTATCTCAATGGGCGATGCATAGTTTACACTTAGAAATAACTGTATTCCATAATCTCTAAATATATCTGCAACCTTCGATACATCTGGAAGAAATTCATCCGTTATGAGTTTTGTCTCATATTCATGTACATTGACATTATTGATTACAATGGCATTTATTCCAACTGATGCAAGCAGACGGGCATAATCTTTTATTCTGGTAAAATCATCTATAAATTTATTGTTCTCAAAAAATATTGATTGACCTGCATATCCCCTCTCTATGTCACCACTCATATTATCCCAATGATTGATCATCCTTAGAGCAGTTTGAGGGTTATCAACCCCTTCTATCTCTTCTAGAGGGGTACCAGTACACATAGCTCTGAGCAGAGCAAAAACACCATAGAGCACACCTCTTTCATCTTTACCCACAATTGCTAAAGTTTCCACATTATCTAGCTTGAATCTCTTTATTGCAAATCCTTCATCGCATATCTTATCATCTAATTCCATATCTTTAATTTGTTTTAATGTACTTATGAATATATGGGATGAATTTGGTGCCTCTTTGCTAATTTCAGGTTCTATATGAAAAATTGTATTTATTGCTAATTTTAGTTCGTTCATTGCTGTCATTATAATCGGACTATCTTCTTTTAACAAGATATTTGAGCAGTATTTTTTATATTCCTGCGCTACATTTGGATCAGTATTTAATTCATAATTCAACCAACATTTATAGACATTATTCAAATTATTATAAACCTTAGTCATCAACATAACTCCTCCCATATTTTGAAAAATTATCTGCAAGTATTATACTCCTGAATATGCCATAAATCCACCATCAACTGGTATAACAACACCAGTTACAAAACCTGATTCCTCCTCATCACATAGCCATATCAAAGTTCCATGTAAATCCTCCGGTTTTCCAAATCTACGCATAGGAGTATGTGTTATTATCTTATGAGAACGCTCAGTAAGTGAGCCATCTTCATTTCTCAATAGAGTTTTATTTTGCTCTGTCTCAAAAAATCCTGGGGCAATAGCATTGACTCTGATTCCTGCATCAGCCAAATACACTGCAAGCCATTGAGTAAAATTACTTATAGCTGCCTTGGCTGCACTGTAGGCAGGTACTTTTGTCATTGGGCAAAAGGCACTCATTGAAGATATATTGATAATGGTGGCGCCTTCTCTACCTGCCATTTGAGGTAAAAATACTTGTGTTGGTATTAGTGTCCCTATAAAATTTAAATCAAATACCCACGATAGCTCCTTAGCATCCATATCAAGGAAGGTAAAATTGTCATCATTTATTTCCTTTAAATCATCTATAGAAAGGGTCTCTTTTGTAGTCGTACCCTTTGGATGGTTACCCCCTGCGCCATTTATTAAGATATCGTAGCTACCAAAAACTTTACGTATTTCTTTTTCTGCATTCGCCACACTATCTCTATTGAGTACATCACACTCTATCGCTATTGCTTCACCCCCCATATTTTTTGCTTTTTTCACAGTGTCTTGAGCTTTTTCCTTATCTATATCTAACACTGCTACTTTAATACCATGTTTTGCAAGAGCTAGGGCAAAGCTACTACATAAAACCCCTCCTCCACCTGTAATTACTGCAACTCGCTTTTTTAAATGTTCTCTCATCACTTATTCAACTCCTTCATTTTACTAATAGCTTCCCAAAGTCCATTAAGATAAGTTATACCCAAAGCTCTATCATATAGACCATATCCAGGTCTCCCCTTTTCTCCCCATATCATCCTCCCATGATCTGGTCTTATATATCCTTTAAATTCTATGTCATGGAGAGCCTTCACAATTTCAAACACATCTAAAGAACCATCTTCACTTCTATGGGAACTCTCGTAGAATGTCCTATCATCAACAAATTTTAAATTCCTTATGTGGGCAAAATGTATTCGACCCATACTTCCAAATCTTCTGAGCATCTTCGCTATATCGTTATTTATATTTGCACCAAGGGAACCTGTACACAGTGTCAAACCATTGTATTCACTATCTACGGCCTTAAGCATGCGCATAATACTGGTCTCAGAAGTTATTATCCTAGGTAATTCAAATAATGACCATGGTGGGTCATCAGGATGTATAGCCATTTTTACATCATATTCCTCACATACGGGTATAATTTGCTCTAAAAAATAGACTAGATTATTAAATAATTTTGTCTCATCAACATCTGCATATGCCTTAAATAGTTTTTCCAGCTCCTTTAGCCGTTCTGGCTCCCAACCAGGAAGACTGAACCCTTGAGATCCACTTAACATATCCTCTATAAGTTTCTCTGGAGTAATCTTTTGTAATTGTCTATGCGCATAGAACATAGTTTCAGAACCATCATCTAATGGCATATTGAGTTCTGTGCGTATCCAATCAAATATGGGCATAAAATTATAGCATATAACTTTAACCCCTACCTTACTCAAATTTTTTATTGTCTCCTTATAATTTTCTATATACTCATCCCTAGTTGATAATCCTAATTTTATATCTTCATGTATATTGACACTTTCAATCACTTCAAAAGAAAGGTCATATGCATTTACAGTATTTTTTAATTGTTTTATATCTTCCAATGGCCAAACTTCACCCACTGGAATTTGATACAGTGCTGTGACAACTCCATCAATACCAGGAATTTGCCGTATCTCGTCTAAAGAAATATGATCATCTTGCTCACCAAACCATCTGAAAACTATATTCACTTCCACACCTCATTTTTCTATCTATTAATATAGAAACGAATTATTCAAAATTTACTACACTAAAAAAAGCCTCTTTAGGTTCTTGATTTACATCAAATAATAATGGCCAGTCCTTCCTATCTCTAACTGGAAAATTATCTTTCCATGTATATGCATCACTTACTCCCCAAAAAGTAACACCATCGATTACATCACTGTAAGATCTAAATATCTCAAATAACTCTTCATATACCCTTGCTTGAAGTTTTAGCATTTCAGTTGTAGGTTCTAATACAGTACGAGTGTCGTCCTCAAACTCAAACATTGACACATCTAGTTCGGTTATCTGTATCTTGATACCTAGCGAGGCATATAGTTCGATTGCTCTTCTTAAATTATCAAATAGATCTCTATCGTAGATATTCCAGTGACCCTGAATGCCCACTCCGTCTATGGGCGTCCCACTATCTATAAGCCTTTTTAAAAGTTCATATGTCTTTTTTAGTTTCTTTGGTTGCTCATTGCCATAATCATTGTAGTAAAGCTCAGCATTCGGAGCTTCTTTTCTTGCTATCTTAAAAGCTATATCGATATAATCTTCGCCTATGATCTCATACCATTTGCTCTTCCTAAGCTGAGCATCTGTCTTGTCTTCTACTGCTTCATTGACCACATCCCATGTATAAATTTTATCTCCATATCTTTTGCATATAGTCTTTATATGCGTATGTAATCTTTCAACCAATAGTTCCCTTGATACATTTGCACCAGAGTCATCTAAAAACACCCATTGGGGAGTCTGATTATGCCATACAAAAGTATGACCCCTTATTTTCATTTTATTTTCCACTGAAAAATCAACTATTTTATCGCTATCACGAAAGGTAAATCTTCCCTCCTGTGGCTGTATATTTTCAAATTTCATCACATTTTCAGCAGTTAAGCTATTGAAATGCTCTAGAATTAACTTACCATGGGAACCCTCTAAATCTTCAGGTCTAACGGCTACGCCAATAGGAAAATAGTCTAAATATGCCTTACTCAACTCTTTAATTTTTGTAGTATTCATGTTTTTGCCCCCTCTGTTTAATGGTTTTACATGCCAATAAATAGATATTTAATTTTAATTAGGGTGATCTGAGATCACCCTAATTAAAATTTCATAATTCTATATTTAGTTATTTAAAAGAATCTTTTTTACTCCACATACATCAAGCTTAACTAGATTACCTGGTCGTCCATTATTCCTTTTGCCCTACTTTATTTTTTTTATTTACTACTAGATAGATGACTATACCCATTGCAACTATTGCCAATGCTATATATACATAGATACTTGTCCTCGTATCTCCTGTTTTGGGTTCATCGTCGTCACTAATAACATCATCTACAATAATATCAACATCTCCATCCTGGATACCAGGTTCAGTTGGTTTTTGTGGTTCATCTTCTTCTGGATCGTCTATTGGATCGTCTTCTACTGGATCGTCTATTGGTTCTCTAGAATCATCAGCTAACAGTAAACAACCAAAGTTGGATGTATCTCTGTAATTATTCCCAGTAGTATCGTTCCAAGTTACAACACCCGTTCTTGAACCAGTTTCATCAGCATCATTTACTTGAACATCAAAGCCTATTATTTTTCCAGTTTCCCCCTTAATTGTCTTAAATGGAATTGCAGCTTCAATTATATATCCATCGTCCACTATCTTAGTAGCTGTTTTGAATCGTTCTTGATCAGCATTTTCACCAAAGCTCTGTTCATTATCGTAATTGACTCTATATTGGGCATCGTCTGCTTGATAAAATGTGGTTTTATCATTGCCTTCGTCAATAAAGAACTCAACCGAATCTTGTTCATGTGGTTGCGTACCATCCTTATTCAAAAGTGGATCAGTGACTTCAGCCAGTACATATAGATAATCCTCATCCCACATTGTCCTTACTTTAGCCCTTGCAGAATCTTCATTGCCTTGGATTATAGTCTGTGTCTCAATAACATTTGCATCAGACCAAATAGAATCTATGATGCCATCAATTTCTGGTGTGCCAGGTATGCCAGCACTAACCTTCAATTCTTCTTTGAGAACAAGGATACCGTACTGAGAGACATCTGTATGTTGATTCAATGTAAAATCATTCCAGCATACTACAGCTGAATCTTGGTCAGCATCTGTAAAGCATATATCAAAATCTATTTCGTCTCCTATAGAAAGTTTCTCCTCGAAGGAAATTACAGCTTCTAGCGTGTATCCCCCATCATATTGCTCAGCCTTACAAATGGAACCTTCACTACATTCGCCATTGCGTTTAAACTCATAAATATTTGGTTTGCCATCGTCTGCAATGAAAATTTCTACTCTATCATTAGCATTCGGTTTAGGATCTTTTACATCTGTCAAGATATATAGATGATCTTCATCCCACATTACCTTAAACTTAGCAGAGAGCCCTTCTCCATACTCTGCAGTAGTCCAACTGAGAGTCTCCCACGCTATATCATCATGCCCAGGAAGTGAGGCCGTTTGCGATACTTCTAATCTCTTCGTTAAAACTTCTAGATTCGAAGGATCGATCATTCCCCAAAATGCTGGTTTTGCCTGAAGCTGTTCATCAAATGCAAAGGGAGCATCTCTACGTGTAATTGGACGATCGTGTAGCCATGAATGGTCATCGGCAATTCCCCAGAATGTAACATTACTTATATATTTATTTAAGCGCCTTAACTCATCAAAAAGCTCCTTATAGCGATATCCCTGTCTAAGAATAACTTCTTCTGGTACTACATCATATGAGGTAGTGTCATTGGTATATACACTCACATCTAATTCAGTAATTTGATTATCTAAGCCTAGTTCTCCAAATTTCTCTATCGATTCACCTATGAGAGCCATTGCAGGATATTGTATATTTATATGCATCTGGTGGCCGACTGCATCTACTGGCACACCTTCATCTAATAATTCTTTTACTAGATTATATAGAGCATCTCGTTTTGCAGGTTCATGTGTATTAAAGTCATTTATACACAATTTTGCATTCTTACCTACTTCACCACATTTATCTAATTCATCGCGAGCGACAATAAAGGCCCTCTTTATATATTCAGTTCCAGTAATTTGATACCATTCGCTCTCACGTAGACCATTTGGTCCATTTGGATCTATAACCTCATTGACTACGTCCCACGAATCAACTTTATCACCGTATCTTTGAATTATTGTCCTTATATGTGTCTCCATCCGTTCTAGAAGCAATTTCTTATTAGCCTCTCGTTTTTCTGGATCAGTTTCTTCTACCATTTCATTTCCGTCTTCATCTACGAAAAACCATCTTGGTACCTGCTCATGCCAAACTAATGTATGGTATCGCACCTGCATATTGTTTTCTTCTGCATAATCAAATATCTTATCTGCATTATCCCAATTAAACACATCTTCTTGGGGATGAATTGCATCTGGTTTCATAATATTTTCTGCAACTATGTAGTTATAATGTTTCTTCAGTAGATCATCGTGGTATCCTTCCAAATGTTTTAGTTCTACAGCTGCTCCAATTGTGAAAGAATCGCTAAAAGCATCTTTAATTGATGGAATGTCCGTCTGTATTGGTAGAGGTTCTATAGGTTTTACTACTCCTGCAGGTTCTAATTTAAAGTCGTCTATATAAAAGGACGGCACTCCTTTTTCTGATTCCACGTATATAGCTAGTGTATCTGCTTGAACTGGTAAGGAATAACTGCCCTCTAACTTGACCCATTCATCTTCCGTAACTTGTGTATTTGACACTATCCATTTATAATCTTCCGTATCTCCATAATTATGTTGCAAACAGACCCTCAAATCAGCTGAACCTTCTCCAGGTGCTAGTTTAGCCCAAACTGATACATTACATTTACGCCCCTTATAAGCAGTTACATCTATTGCAGGACTTTGCCAATCCTCTTTTCTATCTGTGGTCAGTAGGCTATATTCACCACTGTAGGCATCAGCGTCAGTAACATCTACATTTGCGTCTCCACGTACATACCAACCTTGCTTTGTACCGTCATCAAAATTTGTCTCAAGTATAGGTAACTCTTCTCCATCGTCTTCGCCGTTATCTTCTTCGCTCTCTTCTGCCTCTTTTATTAATGTTATAGATATATCATCAATATAAAATTCATCATCTACATTAGAACTCTCTATATACAATGTCTGCTCATTTAAATCTTCGTTGGATGTGTATTGACCACTAAATTCTACCCATTCAGTATCTGTAATCTCTTTTTCTACTACCGTTACCCAGTCTTGATCTCCACCCGTAGTTTTTTCTTCTATGGAAAACTTCACAGTGCTTGATTCTGCGGGCGCTTCAACTAGCTTGACATAACCTATAATTTCATATGTGGCACCCTTTTCTAGTGTCCCCTTCACATTCAAACTAGGACCTTGCCAAGTATCTTCCCTATTAGTGGTCTTTAGACTGTGAGCTCCAGAGTGTGCAGCTTCACTAACTACTTCTAGTGTTACTTCTCCTCTTGGAGTCCAGCCCTGATTTGTACCATCTTCAAAATCATATTCGGCTATAACTTTTGGTTCAAAGTCGTCACCAGCTCCGTTATCTTGTGCATAGGCTTTCAATATCTTGTTGCTACTAGATAAATTTAGTGATAGAAACAAACCAATAATCAAAAATGGGATTATAAACAATCTCCGTTTTTTTGACATATAACTCTACCCTCCTCAAATATTTCTACCCTTACTTTATAGCTATAGTTTTATGGTTTTTAAATCAATATAGCCCTGTAGACACCCCCTTTTTAGCGATATTAATGCTAGATATCAGCTCCATAGTTATAAGCTTTAGTAGCATTTATATATGTGAAAACCTAAATTTTTCTTAGTTTTTATTTTCTCTTTTTAGTCTATATTTCTCTCTAATGAAAACATTTTTGTAATATTACAACTACACATGATTCTAAACTAGGTGATTTTGCAGTAAATTCAATTTGTCCTTCTTCTGTAGTCGATTGGATGATTGCATTGCATCTTCCTTTATATGTTCTTCTTTGATTTGACTTATACGGTTCATTGCTACATAGATCCCCATTGTCAACACCAATTAGCCTTCCACCACCATTTATATGAAAGGTTATATTATTATCGGCATATGGCACTAATACGCCATATGCATCAATAACTCTAACTTCAATATGTATCACGTCACTGCCATCTGCCATAATTTCTTTCCTATCTGGTTCTAACTCGATTCTAGCAGGCTCACCTGCCGTATGTAGTTCGTGAATGCAGACATCCTCATCAGCTATCCTGCCTATTGCTTTAATATTTCCTTAAAAATTGACCTATTACATAGTCATTTTCTACAACATCGAACCATGGGTTTCTAGGATCAAATGCCTCATCTAATACTAAAAAACCCATCCTATCACACATATCTAAAAGTTCCGATGCAGGTGGATTATGGCTAGTCCTTATGGCGTTACATCCTATGCCCTTTAGCCTCTCGAGTCTTCTCTCAAGAACCCTATCTGAAACTGCAACACCAACACATCCTGCATCATCGTAAATATTAACACCTTTCATTTTTATTGCCTCGCCGTTTAATAGAAAGCCCTTGTCTTTATCGAGTTGAATTTCTCTTATTCCAAAAGGCGTTATAGTCGAATCTATAATCTCATCATCTTTTATAATAAGACTGTGGAGATAGTAAAGCACTGGACTATCTGGAGACCATAACTTAGGCGAGTCAATCCCCATTTCCTGTACAAATTCAAGTGTTTTGTTTCCTTGTATAAAATCTGAACAAACAATACCTTTAATTTCATTTCCATTCGCATCAAAAATTTTTGTACATAGTGAGCATTTTTTGCAACTATTATACTCGTTCTTGATAGTTGTCTATATAGAAACAGTAGCCAAAGCAGATGATACTTGGGGGGTTGTGATGTAAACTCCATATTTATCTATATGGAGTTTATTTGTAATAGTAAACCATGTATGACGATATATACCAGAACCAGGATACCATCGTGAATTTGGCTCTTTAGAGTTATCTACACGCATAGCTATTACATTATCGCCAGTCTTAATATAGGGAGTTAAATCATAATAAAAATTTACATATCCATAGGGTCTATTACCTAGATGTATCCCATTAATCCATACATCGCTATTCTGGTAAACCCCATCAAACTCTATGATTACAACCCGATCTATATCTTTTCCTGAAATCTCAAAATGCTTTCGGTACCATCCAATCCCCCTTGGCAAAAAAGCACCACTTCGACCACTTTTCTCACAATTAAAAAGCCCTTCTATACTCCAATCATGGGGGAAATCTAAACTTTCCCAGTCTGAGTCATCATAATCGGCTCGATACCCTTCTACTACATCTCCCCTAGTAAATTTCCAGCCGTGATCAAATAAGATTTCCTCTCTTGCCCTTTGTACCATATATACCGTCCTCTTATGAGCATTTGATTGGATTCGCCGGCGCTAAAACAATTACACCACACCTCTTACAATATAATTAACCTTTAACTCCTCCTAAAGTAAGCCCTGTAACAAAATACTTCTGCAAGAAAGGATAGACTACCAATACAGGCAATGTAGCTACGACTGTCATAGTTGCCCTAATAGAAGTAGGTGTTATGGTTTTAGCCCTTTCAGCAGCTCCAGAACTTATAGCTGAACCATAGTCAGACGATGTTGAAAAAGATTGTGTTGCCTCTTGAAGTATTTTCTGCAGTTCAAATTGTAGAGTACTCAATTCCTGCTTTGAAGAAGTATATAAGTAAGTGTCAAACCATGAATTCCATTGCCCAACTGCAATGAATAGTGCTATGGTTGCTAAGACTGGAATACACAAAGGCATAATAATAGTAAAGAGTATTCTGAACTCGCCTGCCCCATCAATTTTAGCAGATTCCACAAAACTGTCTGGTATAGTGCTTATATAGCTACGAACTACCAAAATGTTAAATGTAGATACTAGTCCTGGTAATATATATACCCAAAAACTATTCAATAATCCAAGGGATCTAATGAGAAAATACCCTGGGATCAAACCGCCACCAACGTACATAGTCAATAAAAAGTATATCGTCAATGGTTTCCTAAGTACAAAATCTTTACGACTAAGAGGATATGCTACAAAAAAACTTGACAGAATTCCAAGAGCGGTCCCAACTAGAGTCCTTAGTACAGAGACTCCTGTAGCATTATATATCTCTTTTCTACTTAAAACCACACGATAATTATATAGAGTAAACTTTCGAGGTTTTAAATAGATTCCTCCTTTTATACTATCCATTGGATCATTCAACGAGACTGCAATTATATTTATAAAAGGGTATAAGGTAACAATTATCAAGAAAATCATCAAAATGTAATTTATTGTGTCAAAAATACGATCTTCAGGAGTTTTTCGTGAATATCTTTTTTGTTTTGCCATCATCAGCCCTCCAATTCTATAATACTTCTTCGTCACCATTAAGTTTTTGTACGACCAAGTCTGCCGTTACTAACATAATTATGCTTACTAAGGATTTAAATATTCCTGCAGCTGTTGCAAAGGAATAACGTCCCATGTTTATACCGTAACGAAGAACAAAAATATCTATTACTTCAGCGACTTCTCTTACTATGGGATTCATCAGTAATAGCTGATGTTCAAAGCCTGCATTTAAGATCCAACCTAAATTCATAATCAACAAAACTGTAAAAACAGGCCTAATGCCTGGCAAAGTAATATGCCATATTCTCTTAAGTCTTCCTGCTCCGTCGATGTTTGCTGCCTCATACAACTCAGGATCAATTGCAGTCATAGCAGATAAGTAGATTATCGCATTCCATCCAACGTTTTTCCACATATCAGAAAACACTATGATCCACCAAAAATAACGAGGAGTTCCAAGCCATAATTTAGGTTGATCAATAATCCCCAAAAACATTAATACCTCGTTTATAATTCCTCCTTCAGGAGAGAGAGCAGTCATAACTAGGTTCGCAGCTACTACCCATGAGATAAAGTATGGCAGATAAGATATAGTCTGAACCGTCCTTTTAAACCACTTAGCATGCAACTCATTCAATAAAATTGCCAATATAATTGCTGACAGAAAACCAAATACAAGTTTCAAACTACTCATAGCCAAAGTATTGCGAAGTACCAGCCAAAAAGATTTGTCCGAAAACAAATCTTTAAAGTGTTTCAATCCAACCCATTCAGAATGCCTGACACCTAAATGAGGTTTATAGTTTTGAAAAGCCATTAACCAACCCCAGAGAGGTAAATAATTAAACACAAATACAAGGACTACAAAAGGGAGGCACATAAATAAAAGGGATCGTTGTCTACCTAATTGCCTAAAAAAAGGACTTTGTTGTCGATTCTTTTTTTCATTTTTCGGTGTCGTCTTTTTTCTCTTATCACTGCTTCCTGTTTTGGTTATACTAGGTATAAATTCATTCATATTACATCCTCCTTAGCCTATATATAAATTGGATAGATCTACTGTATATGAGTCGATGCCAGTTTTAAAAACGGTATGGAAGCCGATATTTATCTGGCTTCCATACCCATATACTTTTTATTCAGTCCAAGCCTTAGTTCTTTCCTTTATGGCATCTAGCATGAATTCCTCATATACTTCGTATCCTGTCTCCTCCCATTCTGCCACAAATTCGTCCCAAATCTCATCAAATTTGTCGGCTGGTTCCATTATTAACATGGGATAATATTTCTTTCGTGCATCTCCCATCTTCTCAGTTGCTATTTTTGCATCACTATCGTCGGGTATATGAATATCCCAAGCGAAACCATAGGGAGCGGGTATAGGCTCTGGTAATAAATCAGTCCAAGTGTCTGCATTATATGCTTCAAGAATTTCTAGATCTGATTCACTATATCCTTCTTGAATCTCACTGATCTGACGATCTGGCGAAACTGCATTACCATCAGAGTAGTCGTTTATAGTTCTTGGGAAGCCCCACCAATGAGCTCCAAGCCCTTGCTTTTTGGAATACTCCTCATCTTTAGCTTGCTCTCTTTGTTCTGGGGTCCGATAATACATACCATCATCGTCTACCGTGTAATCCTCGCCTTCTACACCCCAATAATATAACTTCTGGATCTCTTCGCTAAGCATATCATCAAGGAATATGAATACTCCTTCTGGATCTTCTGCACTTGTAGATATACTCATTCCATCTCTGGCCTTAAGTGAGCCTGCATTGTGCCACTGACCGCGTTCTACATCTTCATAGGTGACACCAAATGGAACCCAAGTCCTATCATCTTTTCCATCTTGCTCTAAAAGTTGTGGTACAGAGTAACCAAATTGCCAAAACTGCTCCACATGACTTACTACACGGCCTGTAGATAGTTTTGCTTGATACTGCTCCTCGTTTTGAGTAAATATCTCTTTGTCGAGTAATCCTTCATGCCATAACTCATTGAGAAGCTTGTAATAGCGCTTAGCTCCATCACTTGCAGCATAAGTTTCTAGTTCATAGTCCTCTGGGTCATCTGCCCGATGTACGAGTATGTCACCATCATTGGGATAGCCCATTAAGAACATTGGAGGATTAGTCAATTCAAAAAATGCTGATTCCCAAGCAGGAAATGTAAAACCAATAGTTGGAGCACCTTCGTATTCAGGATTATCTTTCACATAATCGCGAACCATGTCAAAGAATTCATCAATGGTCGTGTCTGTAGTACTTGGATAATCATTTAACTTGACTACTTCCTTTATAAGCCAAAAACCATTATCCACATTTGTTATATTTGGAAGCTCCTCTCTATAGGGACTTAAGAAATAGATATGTCCGTCTTCTAATCTATGTTTTTTCAGTGTCGCTTCGTCATATGCTATCTTGGTATTCTCTCCATATTCCTCTATTAAGTCGTCCAACGGTATGGCTGCGCCGGCTTCCAAGAATTTCTGGTGGTTATCTCCACCCCATATGATATCTGGATATTCTCCACTGGCAATCATAACCCCTACCTTACTCTCAATATCTCCACCAACTACAGCCTCATATTCAAGGGTTACTCCTGTGTATTCTTTGATTAGCTTACCGATTCTAGTTTCACTTAAATCGATTGTCCCACTGTCATTACCGGCTAAGATCGTATATGTCCTCTCCGGTCTTGCTCCAAACTCACCATACTTTGAAGTTTCAGAAGATTCTTCATCTTCGCCAGAACCCTCTTCCTCGGTCTCTTTCCCACCGCCTTCTTGATCTACGTCATCGCCTTTAGGACCACATCCAACGATGCCAACTACTAGTAACACAGCAACTAGAAAGAAGGCAAGCAATTTTTTAAAATTCATTCTTAAAAAACCTCCTCATACATATTGTTTTTTACTAGGGAAAAATGTTTTACTTGTTTTTTGGTTAAAGTGAATATTTTAAAATACCATGATTTGCAATTGAGATTCGCACCTACCACCACCTTATTGAGGTCTTCAATGCTTAAATTTGCTATGTTTGTTCATTAAACTTATTATCTGCATAAAAGTATATCAATTTTATATTTGCTTGTCAATAATTTTCTGGATTTATACCTAGAGATGCTGTTTAGATTTTATGTACTTAATAGACCTCTGATTTATATAACTTCTCGTCACCTCCTTCAATATATCACTAAATTTCATTAAATGCAAGTCAAAAATAAATTTTCATAAATTCCATAGATTTGATCTTTATCTAATTCAATCAAGGATAAAAGAAGAAGGAGGGGCTTTCTTCTTTTATCCTATACAATTATATTTTTATCTATCTGTTAAGTCAATATCTCAATATTCCATCTCCAATATATCACCTGTTACTTCAAACTCACATGAGAGTACTTTTTTACCTGTTAGAATCTCACTTCGTCTATCAGGCTGCTGTCCTCCCACGTATACTCTAAACTGACCAGGCTCCAATAGGCATCTGCCTTGATTATCTATTAAAGCCATCTGTCTGGGCTCTATATTAAACTCTACTGTCTTCTTCTCTGAAGGCTGTAGATGTATACGCTCAACACCCCTGAGATCCCATATGGGCACATCCACCATAGCCTCTTTATCCTTTAAATATAATTGTACCACTTCATCCCCTGCTAGGGAGCCAACATTTTCAACATCAACTTTTACATTTATACTTTCTCCCACTTCTATGGTATCGGCATTCAGCCTTAAATTGCTATATTCAAACGTAGTATAGCTAAGACCATAGCCAAAGGGATAGAGAGGCTCTTTCTCCATAAATCTATATGTTCTGTCCTTCATATTGTAGTCCGTAAATGGAGGTATATCATCTAGAGACTTTACAAATGTTACAGGTAAACGGCCTGCTGGATTATAATCGCCAAATATAACGTCAGCCACAGCATTTCCACCCTGTTCTCCAGGATACCATGCCTCTAGTATCGCAGGTATGTTGTCTTGTGCCCAGTTGATTGACAACGGACTACCATTTAATATAACCAATACTACAGGTTTACCAGTGGCATATATAGCTTTTAAAAGTTCTTCTTGCATTCCCGGAAGGTCTAAATTTGATCTGTCGCCGCCTCCATCAGATTCAGCTACTTCTCCCTCTTCGCCTTCTAATTCAGGAGATATACCCATACACATAATAACTGCATCTGAGCGCTCAGCAGCAGCGATGGCTTCAGCGAATCCCTTTGTGGGCTTAGCACCCCAATAACCTTCAGATTTATTGGCTAGCTCACATCCTTCTGCGTACAGAACCTTAGTATTTGGAGATACTTTCCTTCTAATTCCATCAAGTACTGTCACATATTCAGAAGGAGTACCACTGTAGTTGCCCAATAGTACTGCTCGAGATTGAGCATTAGGCCCTATGACAGCAATGGTCTCTAGATCTTTGCTCAGAGGTAATAGATTATCTTCATTCTTTAACAATACCATAGACTCCCTAGCTGTATCTAAGGCTAATTGTATATGTTCATCACAATTATTTACTTCATAGGGTATTTGAGTATATGGCACATCTTCTTCTGGATCAAACATTCCCAATTTGAAACGAGCCATAAATAATCTCTTAACAGAAGTATCTATATCCTCTTCACTTACAAGTCCCTGATCCAATGCTTCCAAGAGTGTATCAAATACTCTACCACAGCATAAATCACATCCATTTTTTAGAGCTAAGGCTGCAGCCTCTTCTGGACTGGAAGCCACTTTATGTGGCTCATATATGTCTTCTATAGCACCACAGTCAGATACTACAAATCCTTCGAAGCCCCAATCATCCCTCAAGATTTTTTGTAGTAAAGTAGGACTGGCACAGCAAGGCTCATCATTGGTTCTATTATATGCGCCCATGATTGAATATGCCTTTCCCTCTTTTACAGTCTCTTTAAAAGCTGGCAGATATGTTTCATACATATCTTTTACACTGGCCTCAGCATTAAATTCATGCCGAAGAGATTCAGGTCCACTATGCACAGCATAGTGCTTAGGTGTTGCAACTGTCTTCAAGTACTTGGGGTGATCCCCTTGCAGACCCTTGACAAAGGCAACTCCCATTCTACCTGTGAGATATGGATCTTCTCCATATGTTTCCTGTCCTCTTCCCCATCGGGGATCACGGAATATATTTATATTAGGGGACCAAAATGTAAGTCCCTTATATATACCACGATCGCCTTGACGGGCAAATTCATGGTGCTTAGCCCTACCTTCATCGGCAATAGCTACAGCTATTTCATATATAAGATCCTGATTAAAAGATGCTGCCATCCCAATGGCTTGAGGAAAAACAGTAGCTACACCTGCCCTGGCAACACCATGGATACATTCATTCCACCAATTATATTCAGGAATTCCTAAGCTTGATATAGCCGAGGCATTATAGACTAATTGGGATACTTTCTCTTCTAGGGATAGACGTGATACTAGGTCATCTACCCTCTCTTCAAACGATCTATTCACATCTTTATATATAGGAACGTCATTTGTTTCTTTTTTCATCTAGCTACAATCCCCCTCTTCCTTTTATTATATCCTTACTATATCTACAGGAGTCCATATTTTATTTACCCAATATATATTCATTTAATAGCCACTCTAGGTACTCTTGTCGTCCTGAAGTGTTTTTAATCTCGTCATTTCCTAGAGCATATTTTTCTAGTTCTGAAAAACCTACTTTTCCTTCAACTATATCTTTCCCTATACCCTTTGTATAACTTGCATACCTATCAGCTATTATCTTTTCAAATTTACCATCTTGCTTCATTTTATAAGCTATCTTAAGACCTTTTGCAAAGCTATCCATACCAACTATATGTGCATAGAACAAATCTATAGGCTCAAATGAAGGTCTTCGTACCTTTGCATCAAAGTTTAGTCCACCTGTGGTAAATCCACCAGCTTGCAGAACTTCATACATCACAAGTGTAGTTAAATATATATCAGTGGGGAATTGATCCGTGTCCCATCCTAGATATAGATCGCCTTGGTTGGCGTCTACACTGCCTAACATATCATTTATCCTAGCGTACATGAGCTCGTGCTGCATGGTATGTCCAGCCAACGTAGCATGATTGGTCTCTATATTTAGTTTAAAATGATCGTCTAGTCCATACGTCTTCAAGAAAGCTACTACTGCGGCCGCATCAAAGTCATACTGGTGTTTAGTGGGTTCCTTAGGTTTTGGCTCAATATAAAACTGTCCGTCAAAACCTATCTGTTTTGCATAATCCGCTGCCATATGAAGGAGTCTAGCATAATTATCTAACTCTAGTTTCATATCTGTGTTAAGCAGTGTCTCATATCCTTCTCTGCCTCCCCAAAACGTATAGCCTTCGCCACCTAATTCTTTAGTTACGTCCATGGCCTTTTTAATTTGGGCGGCAGTATATGCAAACACATCAGCATTACATGAAGTGCCTGCACCATGTACGAATCGTGGATTATTGAAAGTATTTGCAGTACCCCATAATAGCTTTATATCATAATCCTTCATCAATTGCTTTGCAAGGTCTGCTATCTCATCTAAGTTCTTATTGGTCTCGGCTAAAGTTTCACCTTCAGGCGCTATATCTCTATCATGGAAGCAATAATAATCTACTCCTAACTTGTCGAAAAATTCAAATGCAGCTTCCATCCGAACTTTAGCCCTATCCATTGGATCGTCTATGTGATCCCATGATCTGAGCATAGTACCTGCACCGAAGGGATCTGTGCCCTGGGCAGTAAAGGTGTGCCAATAGGCTACAGAAAACTTCAAATGCTCCCTCATCGTCTTATCGCCTACTAACTCATCGGGATTATAGTACTTAAATGCCAAGGGATTATCAGATTTCGGTCCTTCATACTTTATCTCTTTAACGTCTTTAAAAAATTCTGCCATTATACATTCCTCCAACTTAATAATTTTATTTAAAGAATATTAAATCTTATTCATGCTTTTTAATCCATAACACCTCAGTAGATATAAAATTGACAAGTGCCAGATTGACAGTGATCTCTTTACCTACTCTAGATGTAATTTACTTGCATTCCCTTTATATGCATCATCAGTCACACCATATTTATAGTAGGCCTTAATGCCCCACCCTCGTACACATCACCCTCACATTTTATATTATTAGTTATTTCGAAGTTAAGGTTCAATTACCATAAGCATGAGCGATTTCATTCTATCATATCGATACTATATAATAGTAATACGCAACATTTTTTCTAGTAATTGATCAATACAAAACTAAAATAATGCTTTGTTTGTTTACTAAACTAATTTAAATAAATTATATCAATTCCGATTTTGTTTGTCAATAAAAAATTGTTTAAACGATCAAAACTACAATCTCAATTACAAGTTGGAGATATCAACAAAAACCTTTGAATTTGATATTAAGAAATTTCTGACATCGCTCAAGTTTATGATCTATCTTTTTAGCATCGAATTAGAATAATTGTAAAAAAGCAAACAGCTAAAGCTCAATGAAATATCAAGCCTTAGCTGTTTAAAAATTGTCCTTATTATTTTCACTATCAACTTGACAGGGTATGGTTTAAACCTTCTGAATCATCTCACTATTTTACAACAATATTTACAAGTCGCTTTGGCACCACTATGGTCTTTATGACTGTCTTATCTTTTATCTCTTTAGATATCTTATCTAAAGTAAATACTGCCTCTTCTATTTGTTGTCTTGAGGCGTTAGCAGGAACATTTAATCTATCTCTTAGCTTACCATTTACTTGCACTACCATCTCTATCTCTTCTTTCACTAGAGCTTCTTTGTCATAAGCTGGCCAATTCTCATCATGAATACTACCTATATGACCTGTTATATCCCACAGTTCCTCTGCAATGTGTGGTGCAAAGGGAGCCAACATTAACATCAGCGTATCCATTGCCTCTACTAACACCCAATTAGAGTAATTAACCTCTTCTACCTTGTCTCTATATGCATACATAGAATTCACAAGTTCCATTATAGCACTTATGGCAGTATTAAAGTTAAAGCGCTCCTCTATATCCACCGTTATTCGCTTTATTGTATGATGAACGTCATATCTGAGTTCTTTATCAATTGAAGAAGGTTTACGTTCTGCCCTGTCCTCAACTTTGTCATATGCATCTTTTAAATCCACCACAAGTCTCCATACTCTATTTAAGAAACGATAGCAACCTTCAACCCCTTGGTCATTCCATTCAAGGTCTCTCTCCGGCGGTGCTGCAAATAAAATAAATAGTCTCGCTGTATCGGCGCCGTATTCCTTCATTATCTCCTCAGGGCTCACTACATTCCCCTTAGATTTAGACATCTTAAGCCCATCTTTTAGCACCATCCCTTGGGTAAGTAGATTTTTGAATGGTTCATCTACAGGCGATACACCTATGTCATAGAGAACCTTTGTAAAAAATCTAGAATATAGTAGATGCAAAATTGCATGCTCCACTCCACCTATATACTGATCCACTGGCATCCAATATTTGGCCTTATCAAATGCAAATGCCTCATCTTCATTGTCAGGATCTGTATACATTAGAAAATAGAATGACGAACACACGAAAGTGTCCATAGTATCTACTTCTCGCTTGGCATCTCTACCACATTTAGGGCAACTAGTATTTATAAACGAACTATTATTGGCAAGCAAGTTTTGTCCCTTGCCTTTAAACTCAATATCTGTAGGCAGTAGAACAGGTAGATCTTCCTCTGGAACTGGAACTATTCCACATTTATCACAGTATATTATGGGTATAGGTGCACCCCAGTACCTTTGACGAGATATTAACCAATCTCTCAATCTATAGTTTATATTGCGTTTACCATATTTTTTATCTTCCATATACGAAATTATGGCCTCTATTCCCTCTTTGCTATTTAAACCATCAAATTGACCAGAGTTTATCATTATACCTTCATCCACATATGCCTCTTTCAGATTATCTATATCGATGCTATCATCCTCAGGTTTTATGACAGGTATTATGGGCATATCATATTTCTTGGCAAACTCAAAATCCCTCTGATCATGGGCTGGGACCCCCATAACCGCCCCTGTACCATAGTCCATTAGTACATAGTTACCAATCAATATGGGAACTTTATGGCCATTCAAGGGATTTACAGCATATCTACCTATGAACAGTCCTTCCTTTTCAGTCTCATCCGAGGTTCGTGTTATCTCATCTAATGCCTCTACTTTTTTTCTAAAACTCATTGCATCTTTATAGTATCCAGTATCATGGGTGAGAACATCAACTAGAGGATGTTCTGGAGATAATACTATATATGATACACCAAATATAGTATCCGGTCTGGTGGTGAATACCGTAATTTTCTCATCAAACCCGTCTATTTTAAAGTCAATCACTGCCCCTTCACTGCGCCCTATCCAGTTTTGTTGCATTGTCTTTACCTTATCAGGCCATCCATCTAGTCTATCTATATCCTCTAATAGCCTATCGGCATAGTCTGTTATCTTAAAAAACCATTGGGCCAATTCTTTTTTAACCACCGTTGAATCACATCTTTCACAAGCTCCGTCCACCACTTGCTCATTTGCAAGCACAGTCTCGCAAGATGGACACCAGTTCACCTTTGATTTTTTCTTATAGGCTAAACCCTGCTTGAAAAACTGTAAAAACATCCATTGTGTCCATTTGTAGTAGCTCGTACGACAGGTAGTTATCTCCCTATCCCAATCATAGCTAAGCCCCATCTCTTTTAATTGTTCTCTCATATGCTCTACGTTTTTTGTAGTCCAAACACTAGGATGGGTATTATTTTGTATTGCTGCATTTTCTGCAGGTAAGCCAAAGGCATCCCATCCCATGGGATGGAGTACATTATATCCATTCATAGTCTTATAGCGAGCAATTACATCACCAATGGCGTAATTGCGTACATGGCCCATGTGCAGTTTCCCAGATGGATATGGGAACATTTCAAGTAGATAATATTTCGGCTTAGAACTATCCTCTATTCGTTTGAATGCATTTTGGCTTTCCCACTCTAATTGCCATTTCTTCTCTATCGTATGAAAATCATAGTTCATATATTTTAACCTCCACCTTGTTTTTAGTATATAAAAAACCCCCCGTCCTCTCCTTTAGGGACGAGGGGCTACTCGCGGTACCACCCTAATTGATACAAAAATATCCTCTCGGATCATCTATAAGGAAATGACTCCGTATAACCTATATCGAGGCAAGTTCGATAACTTAGGCTACTGATTCACACCTGCCACCAGCTCTCTTAAAACCTAGTTCTATCTACTACTCCCCTAGTTATACTTATGCTTTATTATCTATTACTTCAACCTGGGCATCTGCCCATAATCTCTCTAGATCGTAGAATTCTCGCTCTTCACTATGAAAGATATGGACTATTACATCACCGTAATCTAGAGCTATCCACCTACTGTCTTGTTTGCCATCTACCCCTTTGGGCTCTATTCCTTCATGTGCCAATACCTTAGTAAGTTCCCTATATAATGAACTTACCTGGGGCTCTGATCTCCCACTTGCAATTATAAAATAATCGGCAACAATAGTCAATGGATATACCTCTAATAATGTTATCTCTTCAGCCTTCTTATCTTTTAATATATCGCCTATTCTCAAAGCTAACTTTTTCGACTCTAAAGGCAAATTCTTCCCTCCATTTATCGTATAGAATTTTCAGTCTGTTATATCTATGATATTCAACTTGTCAATCTTTGTCAACATCAAATTGTTTTTAACTCCTATTCCTAATGGCCATATACGATGGTTCAAAGTACTTATATGCTCTCTTTTAATATTACAAAGCCTTCCACTACTCTATGTCATCTATATTTTTGTAGATTAGAGACCCTAAATATCCACTTTTACATAGAATATCTTAAAATATCATTTCTTGCATCTATTGTATAAGGATGTATAAGAGCACCCTTAGATAGTATAAATTGTATTGTATTGTCAATTGCCATTAATATAGCCCTATCAAGATTGACCTTAACCTGAGCCCTTATCTCATCTATACCAGAAAAAGAACGACCAGGTTCAATATAGTCGGCAATATATATTATCTTATCGAGTAATGTCATGTCTTTTCTGCCTGTAGAATGATATTTTATAGACATCAAAATATCGAAATCTTGTATATCAAATACATACCTTGCCATCCTTTCTCCCAACGGTCCATGGATGAGTGCCTTCTCTTCCATCATTATACTATCTATATCTGCATTATATTTAAGACACATCTCCATCATTTTATCATGGGGTAGACATTTAGCACAATCATGTAAAATGCCTGCTACTGCTGCCTTTTGCTCATTCTCTCCGTACCGCCTTGCCAGCTCTACAGAGAGATTCATAACTTCTATAGAGTGAATATAACGATCTTCATCTAAATACTGTTTAAGTTTATCTTTCATAATACTTATATCCACTTATACATCGCTCCTATTTATAGATACCATTTTTTCCTATATAATATAATACATGGTCAGGAACTAAGTACTTTACGGTTCGTCCTGCCCTTATAGCTCGTCTTATATAAGTAGAAGATATATCTATGAGGGGACCATGGGCAAATAAAATATTTGCATCATATGTTTCTTCAAGATATCTTCTCTCATCTTCCAGCTTATCATCTGTACAACCCCATCTATTATACACTATAAAGGCACATCTATTGAATATATCGGCAGCCTTTCGCCATCCCTTGACTTCAAATAGAGTATCTCCTCCTATTATAAAATAAAATTTTACCTTTTCTCCATATATGGTATGAAGCTCGTTGAGGGTATCCACTGTATACGTCTTGCCACGGCGCCTTATCTCCATATCGCTTACTTTAAAATATCTATTATCCTCTATGGCCATAGCTACCATCTCATATCTGTGGCCGGAGTGAGCTATCTTATCACTAGGCTTATGAGGTGGATCACCTACTGGCATGTATATGACCTCATCTAGATCGTATTCGTCCCGTACTGCCTCACCTATTATAAGATGTCCAATATGTATGGGATCGAAAGTACCTCCCATTATACCAATTTTTTTAATATCTTGTCCTTCTGTTGTATTCATTGTAAGCAAAACACTCCAAACATAATAAAATTATTTCTGCTTCCGATATCTCCCAATGTATCTGACTGTCTTGAAAACACTCCAAGCATAATAAAATTATTTCCCATATATTATACACCATATTATAACTAATTAGATTAAAAACTCAAATAATTCTAGCAATTCATCTAGCCCTTTAGTCATTTTGACTATTGTAATATTATGTGTATATTTTTCTAAAATATGGATATAATAATTGGGTATTATATTACTTTTTAAAATTTTATCATTCCTTAAAAGTTAGGGTCAAATCATCAATAAATACGAAAGTCAAATTGCTTTTGTTATTAATTGACTAACTATGGGAAGGAGATACCTATGAAAGATTGGTTTAAGCATATAAAAATTATAAAAGATAGCTATGAACTCTATGCAAGTGAAACTGGATATAAAAAGATTTTTATGGCAAATGTAATAGACGCAATATTCATATATATATTTGTACTCCTCACCACAATTTTATTGGGGATAGCGTCAGGAGTCAATACAATTGTGACAGTAGTATTTTCATTATCAGCTTTAGTTCCTACCAGCATATTATTATACAAAAAATTCAAGGGCAATTATGATAGATTAAAGGCACATGCATTTGAAAAAATTTGCAGGGAGAAAATAAAGAAAAAGTTAAACTCAGTGCCACCTTGTGACTTTCCTACTCTACTTACAGAGCTTCTGATAGAAAATAAGATATTCTCCAACATCGTAATTAAGAGAGACTATATGGAAGGAATAGGAGCTAATAGTAGATATGCTATAGGCTATAATGTTCTCTCCCTTGAAGACGAGACAAGTTTAGATACTTTAGAGGATTTCCTAGAAAAAGTAAGAACTCTAGGTTTTAAGGATATCATCTTTTTTACGAATACTGAATTTCAAGATAAATGCTATGAACTTAAGGACTCCTTTAAAGACATAAATATATATCTAGTAGACGGAAAATATATGATCAAAATGGCTCTATGTACACATATAAAACCTGATGATGCTGAGATAGAAAATATAATGAAAAAGAGATATGAACATAGGCTAAACATGACCAAGCTAAAAAAGAATAGCCTCATATGTACTGAAAAGGCAAAGGGTTTTTTTTCATACGCCATAGTCTTCTCAATATTAGCATTTATAATTAAAAACTTTTCAGTATACTATATGGGTATCGCTGTAACTCTTTTCATGCTTGGTCTCGTCATATATTTTGCAGGTAGGGATAGACAAAATACCTCTGACGATATAATGGATATCATAAAGGGAGTAGATAGCAAATAACTACTCCCTAGAAGCTATTTTTGAGTTTCATAGTATTGATTTTAAGTTTCATTCAATAAATTCAAATTCAAGTTCATTCATGCGTACTGTGTCACCATCTTTGACTCCCTTTTCCTTGAGGGCGTTAACTATTCCCCTCTTTCGTATAATTCTTTGAAAATATTGTAGTGAATCGTAGTCATCTAGATTGACCTTCCTCATAAGTTCATCCACAAAGGGACCTTCGACTATAAAAACTCCACCGTCCACATGTATCTCATATAAAGTTTTATCAACTGGCTTAACATTTAGCGCTTCATCTACTTCTATATATGGCTGAGGCGCAGGTATAGTGGCAAGACGTTTCCATACTGCCTCCAATAGTAAATCAAAACCTTCATGCTTTACAGCTGAAACAAAGAAATACTCTACACCCCTATCTGAGAGATATGCCTTTAGGGCACGGACATTGGCATCAGCTCCAGGTATATCGCATTTATTTCCAATCACAATTTGGGGTTTTTCTGCCAGCACAGGACTGTATTGAATAAGCTCTTTGTTTATCTGTTCATAGTCAGAGATAGGATTTCGTCCTTCTACACCTGACATATCTAATACATGAAGCAGCAGACGAGTCCTCTCTATATGCCGCAAAAAATCATGCCCAAGTCCAACACCTTTGTGGGCACCTTCAATGAGTCCAGGAATATCAGCTACTAAAAAGCTTCTATCGCCTTTTAACTGCACAACTCCAAAGTTTGGATATAGTGTAGTAAAGTGATAATTTGCTATTTTGGGACGAGCAGCAGTGATAACGGATAATATTGTAGATTTCCCTACATTAGGAAAACCTATTAGTCCAACATCGGCTATAGATTTGAGTTCGAGAGTAATCCAGTACTCTTCGCCCTTCTCACCATCTTGGGAAATTCGGGGGGCTCTTCGGGTTGACGTAGTAAAGCGGGTATTTCCCTTTCCCCCCCTACCTCCCTTGGCAATTATCTTGGTCTGACCTTCCTCTATTAAGTCGGCAATTATTTTATCCCCATCAGCAGTTTTTATTATTGTGCCTACGGGTACAGATATTATGAGATCTTCACCGTCTCTGCCCTTCATCTTTTTGGCTCCACCATTTGCTCCCCTCTCTGCCTCGTACTTTTTCCTATACTTAAAATCTAAAAGAGTGGTCATACTTGAATCAGCCCTTATTATGATGCTACCACCATTGCCTCCATCGCCACCGTCAGGACCACCATGGGAGACAAATTTTTCTCTTCTAAAGGATACAATACCATTACCCCCGTCGCCTCCCTTTACAAATATCTTCGCAATATCCACAAACAATTTTATCACCCTATATTCTAAATTCCATATTTTTAGTATAGCTATTTGATTCCCATCTAACTGGCCTCCACTAAGCACATAAAATAAAAATCTATTGCCCCGGGGCAATAGATTTTTATTTTAATTAAGTACTACAGTTTCTTCCGCTGGGTATACACTTACCTGCTTTTTATCTTTTCCTCTTCTCTCAAACTTTATTACACCATCAACTAGCGAGAATAGAGTGTCGTCCTTACCAATACCTACATTCATACCAGGATGTATCTTCGTGCCCCTCTGCCTCACTATTATATTACCTGCAAGTACATGTTGACCGTCTGTTCGTTTAACACCTAGTCGTTTTGCTTTACTATCCCGTCCATTTCTAGAGCTACCTACACCTTTTTTGGTTGCAAAAAGTTGAAGATCCATATTAAACATCTAAATCACCTCCTGATTCTTCTATAAAAACGAAAGAGCCATATTGCATCTCTATACTTTTCAATCCCACAAACATGGTCTCAAGTATCACATGGGCAGCTCTTTTTTGATCAAGAGTCAATTCGCTAGGTAATTCAAATTTTGCATATCCATCTCGTTGCGTATATATAATATCGATTGAAATTACATCATATATACCCATAACCGCAGTTTGAACTATGGCAGATACCGCTGCACATACTATATCTTCACCCTTATTCGCATAACCAGAATGCCCTGATACTTCAAAACCATCTATTTTCCCATTATTATTTCTTACAATATATATGCCTATCATAGATCTTTAACCATTTATCTTAGTTATCTGTACTTCAGTAAATGGCTGACGATGTCCTTGCTTCTTTCTATAGTTCTTCTTTGGCTTATACTTATAGACTATTATCTTCTTGTCTTTGCCTTGAGCTGTAACATTAGCTTCTACATTTGCACCTTCAACATAGGGAGTACCTACAGTCATGCCTTCGTCATTATTAATTGCCAAAACTTCATCAAATGTAACTGTCTCCCCTTCGGAAACATTGAGTTTTTCAACCCTTAGTATATCGCCTTCTTGAACCCTGTATTGTTTTCCTCCAGTTTTAATTATAGCATACATTGCGTGCACCTCCTCAATATAAGTCTCGCCGAATAGATGGTATTCATATATATGAATTTAAAAACCATATCCGTGCGGATTACACGACGATTTATTTTACCATATATACTTTATATTTGTCAACTATCTCTCTATTACATTATCTGCATATTCTAACAGTATTCCCTCTACTTCTGCCTGGCCATTCACCGGCTTTATATTTACCTGTTCAATATGTATATTTGAATTTACAGTTACAAATATCTTTTTGTTCCACGTGTTTTCCAACAACTCTATGTTTTTCCCGTTATCCTCCATCCAGGCCCTAGCTATGGTTTCATGCACCTCTACTATAGCACCCCATACATCTTCGCTCTTAAAAAAATCTTCTAGCTTTTTCTCCACATTTGCAATAATCATGCTCTCTGAATATACTTTGCCTGTACCATTGCAGTATGGACACGGCTTTAATAGGGTTGCTGACAGTCTGTTCCGTTCTTTCTTTCTGGTCATCTCTACGAGTCCTAATCCAGTAATACCTACCACATGTGTCTTGGTACGATCTTTTTTTAGCGCCTCCTCAAGTACATTTACCACCATCTGCTCATGCTCTGCCATTTCCATGTCTATGAAGTCAATTACTATTATACCACCTATATCCCTAAGCCTTATCTGGTGAGCAATCTCCTCTGCTGCCTCTAAGTTGGTTTTAAGTACCGTATCCTCCAAGTTTCGCCCTCCCACAAACTTTCCTGTATTTACATCGATTGCAGTCAGGGCTTCTGTATAGTCTATTACAATATAACCACCATTTTTTAACCATACCTTTTTTTGCATAGCCTTCTCTATCTTTTTATTTATACCGTAGTATTCAAATATATCCATATCCCTTTGAAAATAATCTACCCTGTCCACTAAATTTGGTGATATCACTTCCGCAAGCTCTAAAACTCGCCCATATTGGGTTTCATCATTTATGACAAACCTATCTATATCTTGAGTGAATAGATCACGCACAGCCCTATATACTAAGCTCTCATCCTTATGGAGTATTCGTGGAGGCTTACCTAAATTCTCTATGCTCACAATGCGTCTCCACAATCTATACAAAAGATCCATGTCATATAAAAAATCTTCCTTCTGCTTACCAAGGGCAGCAGTTCTTACAATCAGACCCATATTCTCTGGCTTTATCTCTTCTGCTATTGCCTTAAGTCGCTCTCTTTCAGCCTCATCCTCTATTCGACGGGATATCCCAACATAATTTACATTGGGCATCAATACAAGATAGCGTCCAGGAAGTGTGATATTTGTTGTCACCCTCGCTCCTTTTGTGCCAATTGGCTCCTTGAGCACTTGTACCGTAATCTCCTGTCCTTCCCTTATACACGATAGGGCTGAGCTCTTTATTCTATCCTCCACACCATCATTCCTATCAGTAAATTCAAAAACTGAACTTTTAGTGTCTATATCTCCAAGATATAAAAAAGCATTTTTACTGAGGCCTATATCCACAAATGCAGCCTGCATACCTGGAAGCACATTTGCAACTTTGCCCCTATATATATTCCCTACTACTCGGCGGTTCTCTTCATCATCAAAATATAATTCTGCTAGGTCTCCATCTTCTAGTAAGGCTACTCTCACTTGATCATTATGAATATCAACTATAATCTCCTTATGCAATTTGTTAAACCTCCATTCACAGCTCCAGTGGGGTAATCCAAGAATTATCTCTATAGAGATACATCTCACTGCGATGTATATTAAATAAGGATTCATCGTAGTCTATATCTGCAAACTTTGCTATTCCCTGCATTAACTGTTTAGGATTTAAATTACTTTGCCCTGAACATTCAAGTATTGCTCTTAATTTTACACTCTTTGATAAATACTCAGCAACCTCTAATGAAAATATCATATCTCTTATATCAATTTGGCGTATACCCTTTTTACTCCGCTTTTCTACTATTATATTACCTTGATTTAAGAACTCTTGCAAAAAATTATCCATATCCTCCCTCACATATGGCATATCTATTACGTACTTTGCCCTCTCTATCATACTAGCAAGGGATGGAATATTATCGGCTAACTCCTTTACCTCCAATATAGATATTCCTTTAGGGAGAACCCTATTCATATCTTCTTTAAATTCACAGAGAGTCATCGGATGCTTCAAATTCACATCCATGTATTCGCCCTCACTTGTCATGCCAACAGAGAGTGCAAATGCCAAGGAGAACTTTGGATGGGGATGAAAACCGTCTGAGAATTCTACGGGAATATCGGCCCTGGCCATAGCCCGTTGGATCGCCCTCAAAGTATCTAAGTGGGAGATATATTTTACCCTATCTTGGATTGAGAACTTTGCCACTATTCGCATCCATATACCCCCTCAAATTTTGTGTTTATGCCACAGCCTGTACAACCATCCCTACAATCACGTGTGAGCTCCCCAGCTAATGCCCTCTCATATTCTCTCCATAAATACTCTTTGCTAACTCCTGCATCTATATGATCCCAGGGAAGTATTTCCCCTCGCTCTCTTACCCTATTGGCATAGAAATAGGTATCTATATCACAATCTGCAAAAGCTTGTTGCCATAGTTCGAATCTAAACTGCTCAGACCATCCATCAAACTTGCACCCAAGTTCCCAAGCTCTCAAAAGGACCTTACCTAGCCTCCTATCGCCCCTTGCAAATATAGCCTCTAAAAAGCTAAGTTGTGGTTCATGCCAATCATACCTCACATTTTTTATTCTTAAACAATCTTGTAGAAAGCTTTGTTTTTCCTCAAACTGAGTTGTGGTATTTTGACCAACCCATTGAAAGGGGGTAAATGGCTTTGGCACAAAAGATGACGTGCTTATGGTTATTGTGGGATTTTTTTTGATATGTGAAGGCCTGTGGGTATAAAATCTATCCACTACCTCCCTTGCCAATATAGATATACCCAAAAGATCTTCATATGTCTCTGTAGGCAGCCCTATCATAAAATAGAGTTTTACATTAGTCCATCCTAGCTCAAATGCCATGTCCACACTCCTTAGTAGATCCTCCTCTGTCACTCCCTTATTTATTACATTTCTAAGCCTTTGCGTCCCTGCTTCAGGAGCAAATGTCAATCCTGTTCTACGTACTTTATATATATATTCAATAAATTCCTTTGAAAAACTATCTATCCTAAGGGACGGTAGAGACAGGGAAATCCTATCTTTTTTAAACTTGTCCATAAGTTCATGGGTTAAGGACTCTAGCTCAGAATAATCACTGGTACTTAGGGAGGAAAGAGATAATTCATCATAACCTGTGCTCTGTATAATGGCATCCGCCATATCATTTAATCTTTCCTTAGAACGTTCTCTAACTGGCCTATAGAGCATACCTGCCTGACAGAATCGGCAGCCCCTTGTACATCCTCTAAACAGCTCTAATACTCCTCTGTCATGCACTATATTCATAAAAGGTACTATCATTTGAGTAGGATAATAGATCTCATCTAAGTCATAGATTATGCGTTTTTTAATGGTTTTAGGCACGAAAGAATACTTTCCCCTTATGCTCTCTATAGTATTGTCAGCTCTATATGATACTTGATAGAACATGGGTACATATATACCAGAAATTTGGGATGCTGACCTTAAAAAAGCAAACTTATCCTTTCCCTTTCTCTTGCAAGAACCATAGAGATCTAAAAGTTCATCTATTACCTCTTCCCCCTCACCTATTACAAATAGATCAAAGAATTCAGCAAGGGGTTCAGCATTATATGCACAAGGCCCTCCCCCTATTATCAGGGGGTAATCCCATCCATCTTGTCTATCAGTACTCTTAAGAGGTATATCTGCAAGATCTAACATATTGAGTACATTTGTATAGCTCATCTCATATTGTAGAGTGAACCCAACTATGTCAAATTTCAAAAGTTCATCCTTTGTCTCTAGGGTAAAGAGCTTCACACCTTCTTTTCGCATCTTTTCCTCCATATCTACCCAAGGTGCAAATACCCTCTCGCAGTATGTATCCCCACGCCTATTAATCAAATGATATAGTATCTTCAAACCTAGATGGGACATCCCTACTTCATATATATCTGGGAAGGCAAAGGCAAATCTTATCAAAATATCTTCTAATTCTTTTTCTATCATATTATATTCATTTCCCATATATCGCGTAGGTTTGCTTACTTTGCCCATTATCTTGTCCAATATTGTCTTATCCAATCACATATCCTCCTTTTTCGTACGTACTGAAGATGCGTGGAGTTAATCTTCCAATGGGCAAAAGGAGGAGATTTATATCCACCGCCCATGGTAAGACTCACTTAGAAAGTAACTTACCTATGGTCATATCTACACCAAATTCCATAATTCCTTCAACCACTTCTCCCTCACCTATAGAACCCTTTGTATTCATTTGATAGTCAACCACATCTATATAATGATAGCGATAGGGAACAAATTTTTTTATAATTTCAGTGAGAGGCACATCATAAAAAACTACTATATGCCGAATCTCCATGGCACCTTGTTTTAAAAGCTTATCCTTCTTGTAAGTTATATCTCGTAGCACCATATAGGCAGATGCCTTCTTCTCTTTGATTGCAGAATATATTAAAAAACCCACAATGAAGAATATGCTCATGTTAAATATACCTTTAAAAACACCATATATACCTGAGGCAGTCAAAAATATGGCCAATACAATGCCACCGTTTATCATTATATCAGTGGCTCTTTTAAGCCCTATCTGTCCCGATAGTATGGCCCTCATTGCACGACCTCCATCAAGGGGCAAAGCTGGTAACATATTAAAACATGCCAAGAAGAGATTTGTCCTTACAAAATTATTACATGTAACTTTAAATATACTTGCTCCCATGGCAATACATATCAATGATATCATTATATTTGCAAAGGGCCCTGCAAGTGATATTATGACCTCGTGAGTAGGAGCCAATTCTAATAGACTTCCTATTCGTATGGCACCTCCAAAGGGATAGAGCTCTATCTCTACCACCTCCAGACCACATGCTCTGGCAGTGATTATGTGAGCAAGTTCATGTATGAAAACAACTAAAAAAATGGTGGCAACTCTATGTCCATCACCTACTATGATTGCAGCAACCACCATGCCCATCAATACTCTATTTATATGTATATCTATTCCAAACAAAGTACCTATCTTCATCCCAGCCATATATCCTCTCTCAATATGATTTCTTTTTCATTTAGGAAAATAGGGAACAGGATCTACAGGTTCATCATCCTTCCATACTTTAAAATGCAATACTGGTTCCCCACCATGGGTATCAGCTATCCTGCCTATAATAGTACCTTGCTGTAGTCTCTGACCCTTCTTTACATATGGTTGTGTTATATTGTGATAGACAGTTACTAAGTTTGCTTCATGGCTTATTGTAATGGCATAACCTTGGGCATGGCTATCTACTAATATGACCTCTCCATCAGCAGCACATAGAATGTCTAACTCTCCATCCCCTTCTATATCTAGACCCCCTGTCTCAGCAAAGGAAGATATAATTCTCCCTTCAGCCGGTACTATGAAGGAGTAGAGAACTCTAGCTTCTTCATCTGTATCAAACCCAAATACAGCCTTGGCTTTTGGAAAGTGTTTTTGGATAAATTTAATACGACCAAACGATTTCTTTATGTCAAAATCTCGGGTAATCACCACCCTTACCCCATCGATTATCTTATTTGGTATAGGGCTGTCTATACTATTTATTATAAAAATAGCCAAAAATACAAATAATGCTATTATAAATTTCCCCGATATAGAATGGTTCTCGGGACTTTTATATCTATAGCTTTTATAATTCCTAGATCTACCCTTAGGGTAAACCTTACTTGGATATACCCTCTGTCTCCTGTATTCCAATATTATCTCCCCCTCATCATTAACAGTATATTTTGTAGGAGATAATATTATCACTCTTTTAGGGATTAAAAATATCGTCTTCATCCCTAGGTGGATTTACAATGAGCCTCCAATCTAAATCGCCTCTGTCTATTGCCCTGACTAGAATCTCCGCTGTTGCCATATTGGTGGCAAGGGGAATATTGTGGACGTCACAAAGTCTGAGCAGTGCATTTACGTCAGGCTCGTGGGGTTGAGCCGTAAGGGGATCCCGTAAAAAGATTACCACATCCAATCTATTATAAGCTATCCTGGCACCAATCTGCTGATCGCCTCCTAAAGGTCCCGAGAGAAATCTGTGTACTGGAAGATCAGTGGCCTCATGGATTAACTTGCCTGTAGTACCAGTCGCGCACAACCTATGATTCTCTAATATCTCTCTATAAGCTATACAAAAGTTTACCATATCCTCTTTCTTCTTATCATGGGCAATAAGTGCAATATTCAAATCCATCCCTCCCTAGAATTTTATCTTCTGTTTTCTCATACCCACACTCAATACCATTCCGTATGCAGCCATATTAGTCAGCATAGAGCTACCCCCATAACTCATAAAGGGCAATGGTATACCCGTCACAGGCATAAGTCCCATAGTCATACCAATATTTTCGAATATATGAAAGAACATCATAGAAGCGACACCTACTACAATCAAAGAACCATATCTATCTTTTGAATGTTTAGCTACACTCACTGTCTTAAGCAATAATAGCATATAGAGAATTATTATTATGGCGCCACCGACAAATCCAAGTGCTTCAACAGTTACAGCAAATATGAAGTCAGTATGCTTTGCTGGTAAAAAGTTGAGCTGACTTAGAGTATTATCAGTAAGCAGACCCTTGCCATATAATCTCCCTGAACCGATAGCTGTCATGGATTGTACCACATTATATGCATTTCCAAGTGGATCTAGTTCAGGATTTAAAAACACTCGTATTCGATTCTTCTGAGTCTCTGAGAAGACAAATTTCCATGCAATGGGTATACTACCAAGGCCCACACCTAGCATCCCTAGTATTAGTTTGTAATCGAGTCCAGCTACAAATAACATACCAAAAACTATTACAACAAGTACTAGTGATGTTCCTAGATCAGGCTGCTTATATATAAGAAATAGAGGAGGGATTAGTTGTATAAATATTGGGATAATATCACCTATACTTTTTAAACTCTCTCGTTTCTCTATAGCCTTTGCAGTACTTATTATGATAACTAACTTGGCAAACTCAGATGGTTGTATATTAATTGGTCCAACCGAAATAGCCCTTCGAGCATTTCCTGCTATATTTCCCTTCTTGCTTACAAAAACAAGTAATGCGAGCACAAGTATATACGCATATAGAGACAGATCCTTATATACATTGTAGTCAATACTGGCCACTATAAATAATATCACCAGTCCAATTACCACCCATAGTGCCTGTGATTTTACGTATCTCAAATTTATATTCCCTAGTACTTCGTATATTGACTCATTTCCCTCAGTCGGCGAGCGCATAGCTACCCCTATGCCTATCATACCAAAACACGCCAATAAGATTATTATTACAAGAATTCCGAAGTCAAAGTTTTTTATAAGCCTCTTATCTATCATATTACCCTCCCAAACAGTATACATTTGTACAAATTATTATATCACAATATATGCCTGGGTTAAAATAAAATATAGAGAGTTTCTCCTAAACAGAATCAAAAAGGAGATTGCCACAGATTGCAATCTCCTATCTATTAACCGTTATTTTTGCCAATATTTTTTATCTTTTTTATAGGTATATTGGCAACTAATGTAGAAGTATATGTATCGTCATCATTTGCCATTCTAGTTAGATTGATGTCTATTCCTTCTTCATCTATTTCCATATAACCTGACATCACCTTTATAATATCATCCTTCATCATATCTAGATATTTAGGGGAAACATTGGCCCTATCATGTGTCAGCACTAACTTAAGACGCTCTTTAGCTATATCCTTACTCTTATTATCATCCTTACTAAAAAACCTAAAAAGACCTTTCAAGTTGGTTTCCCCCCTTAATTTTTCCTATTTTTATTTATACCAAATAGACGCTTTATCTTATCCATAAATGTATCCTCTTCGTCTAAATCCATTAAAGGTATGTCCTCACCTAATATCCGCTTTGCAATATTCCTAAAAGCCGTACCCGCCATACTATCTTCATCAATTGTGACAGGTTCTCCCCTATTTGTGGATATGACTATATTCTCATCATCTGGAACTACACCTAAAAGGTCTATACCCAGTATTTCATTGGTGTCTTCTATATTCATCATATCGCCCCGCTTGACTAGATCTATTCTGAGCCTATTTATTATCAACAGGGGATTTGGTATGTCGTTTGTCGCCAACATCCCTATTATCCTGTCAGCATCCCTCACCGCAGATACTTCAGGTACAGTTACTACAATTGCCCTATCTGCTCCGGCTACTGCATTTTTAAATCCATGCTCTATTCCTGCCGGACTGTCTATGAGTATAAAGTCAAACTGTTCCTTTAAGTCATCACATAATTTTTGCATCTGCTCCGGCGACACTGCATTTTTATCCCTAGTCTGAGCTGCAGGCAATAGATACAATCCCTCAAATCGCTTGTCCCTAACTAGAGCTTGCCTGAGTCTACATGTGCCTTCTACTACATCCACTAAGTCGTATACTATTCTATTTTCTAGCCCTAAAACCACATCTAAATTTCTAAGCCCTATATCTGCGTCTATCAAAACTACTCTCTTTCCCTCTAATGCTAAAGCAGTTCCAATATTTGCTGTGGTAGTTGTCTTTCCCACACCACCTTTTCCCGATGTGATTACAAAAACCTCTCCCATATATACACCCTCCTTATTCTACTTTACTGGTTCTATTACAAGTATATCATCTTTTACATATGCAATTTCAGGATAGACAGGCTCTACATCGTCCTCGCCCTCAGGAGGGCGACTTATTATTTTCCCTATCCTAATTTGGGTTGGCTTAAAGTTAAAACATACAATCACAGAATCTCCATTACCGGTAGCTCCAGCATGGGCAAGTCCTCTCAATGTCCCTATTATTATTATATTCCCTCCAGCAATTATCTCCCCTCCAGGATTCACATCGCCTATTACCACCACATTGCCTTCATAGAAAATACGCTGTCCGCTTCTTACAGGCCCCTGTACAAAACGGGTCATACCCTCTTCTATGCCGGTAAACATATATGACTTTTCATGCAGATTATCATCCTGTTCCTTAGCTCTATCCCCGAAATCCACATCCCCTATCTCAATTTGAGTTGAGATTATATCTATTAGCTCAATCTGCTCTGAGGGCATTAAAGTTTGACCAGTAAATACTAGATTTACAGTAGTACCATCAAAAAAATGCCTTCCCTCACTGAGCTTGTCCTTTATACTTTTCTTAATACTGATAATATCGCTACCTGGTTTTATATGTATTTTAAGCCCACCACGCATACCTTTAAAAAGCACTGAATCGTCCTTCATAATAACACCAATCCCCCACCTACAGAAACTAATACACAATTACAATATTCGTCATAAACTACATAAATCCTCTAACATATGACAGATTCTTTATCTATCTGATTTAAATGCTACTTTATTACCATGCAAATACCATACTATAATCACTTCTGAAGTTCATATATCCTCTGTATAGGGTTTACATGGGTTTCTCCCTTGAGTCTATAATACTCCTCTATTATCTTTCGTGCAATGGGCGCAGCATTTCCTGCTGTTCGACCATTTGGTATTGCTACTACCACTGCCACTTCAGGTTCTTCATATGGCGTAAAAGATACAAACCACGCATTGTTCTTTTCCTCATTACCCGCAACAGTCTGTGCAGTACCTGTCTTACCAGCAAGTGTAATACTAGGATCTAAATCAGCAAAATATCTGGCAGCAGTTCCTCCACCTCCCCTACCACCTGTCTCATATACAACTTTATGCATACCGGTGCGCACAGCATCTAGATGCTGTGGAGATATATTCAACTGATTTATAATATTTGGTTTACTCTCGTCTAAAACATCTCCATCTTGAGATATTTGTGATTTAACTACATGTGTCTCTAAAACATCGCCGTCATTGGCTATGGCAGCTACATACCTAGCTATAGCTAAGGGGCTTATCTGGGTATAACTTTGCCCAATACCTGTTATGACTGTATCAGCATCCTTCCATCTCTTATACTGTATGAGTATCCTCCTAGCATCATAGCTGGCATTTATCTTATCATATAAGATTCTTTGCTCCGTCTTACCAGATAGGTCATCCTTTCCATCGTCATCTTCATCTCGGAATACAAAGTAGCCCATTTCATCGAATATATTTTGAATATTCTTCGTATCTAATCTGTAATCATCGGTTAAGTCAAATTCAATCAACCTTTTTATACACTTATCTCTCTCTTCTTTTTCCTCATCACTTTTTACATCCTTAAAGTATCCGTATTTATTCATCACTGATATAAGTTCAGTTTGCATATTATATTTTTCTCTATCCAACTTGACATCTGCATTTGCAACTAAATTATAGTCGCTATTGGGCGATAATATCTCAAGTCCAGTAGGACCTGTGAGGCCAAGCTCATCCGCCCATTTATTTATATTATCTATACCAAGCCTATCTGCTGTCTCGTAGAAAAAATAGTTACAAGAGTGTTTGAGAGCATCAACTATATTTTCACTACCATGTCCTCCCTTGCTCGAACAAGCAGGTGGGTTCTTTTTATCATATTTGGTAAAATACACCTTATCATATATAGTCTCATTTAACGATATGGCACCCTCCTCCAAACCAGCTATGGCTATTACCATTTTAAATATCGAACCCGGTGTCATCCTACCCTGAAATGCCAAAGGATACAGAGGTTTTGCTGGATCCTCACTCAACGCCTTATAGTCATCACTACTAATTCCCTTAGAAAATAGATTTAAATCGTAGGAAGGATAGCTTGCCATGGTAAGTATCTCACCTGTATGTACATCTAGCACAACCGCTGCACCATTCTTCGCAAGGGGAGCAATATTCTTACTGCCATCATAGGGTGGAAGACCTTCTCGCATCTTCTCAATCTCCGTTTTCAATATATTCTCTGTAGATTTTTGTAGTCGGCTGTCTAAGGATAGTACCACATCATCCCCATTTTGGGGTAATTGTTCATCTAACACCTTTATTACTCTGCCTGAGGCATTTGTCTCAGCCCATAATTTGCCGTGTTTCTCGCTTGTATTGCCTGTAAGGCAACTCTCAAAGGCGGCTTCAATGCCAGTTACCCCTATCTTATCCTTGGATATATCATAACCCATTTCCTTATATTCATCGGCATTTTCTTGAGAGATCTTCCCCACATAACCTATTATATGTGCGGCAGTATCCCCCATTGGGTAATAGCGACTAGTCTCCACAGATGTATTTACTCCTGGTAGATCAGGAGCAAAAGTCTCAACTAGGGCAACTGTCTTGCTGTTCACATCCTCTGCCACTTTTATGGGGGTATATTCCCTATACCTATTTAAAAATATGTCTATCCTAAAACTAAGCACCTTCCGAGCGAGATCGTCGGGAAGATCTTCCTCTATTTCGTATTTCTCTTTCAATAAGCCAAACATTTCTCTCGCCTCTATGAAGTCTTCTTCCTTGAGCGCCAACTCGTCTATCCACCGCTTATAACGGCTTTCCTCCACATCAGGATCGGTGCTTCCCCAGTCATAGTAAAAGCCATTAGCCTTATCATATTTTATAGGTATATTATCAATTACTTTGTCCCCATTTTTTTCTACCAACTCAATTAGACTGGCTAGCATTTCATTTAACTCATCGGTTTTCCCAGGAAGACGTCTATTATCTAGCTCCACTACGTATATCTGCTTATTTATTGCCATGGGTATACCATTTCGATCAAGTATATTTCCCCTTACACCCCTTAGGGTAAGCTCTACAGTCTTACGCTCTTGGGATATGGTATAATAGGCTTCACCTTTGTCAATTGTCAGATCTGCAAGCCTTATGAAAAGTGCACAAAAGACCAAAATACATATGAACTCATATATAAAATATCTGCGTTTTAATTTCTTCTTCGCCATAGTCACACACCTTTGCTAGAAAAATAAAGGTTTTTCTAACTATACTAATTTTAATCTATTGTACCATATTTTCACCTAATTCAAAATACTCTTCGTAAATAGCCCGGCATACAATCGAGGCATATGAGCCATGACCTCCTTGCCCAATTACAACGGCCACAGCAATCTCAGGATCATCAAAGGGGGCAAAAGATACAAACCATGCATATGGATCATGTCCTTTAAATTGCGCAGTACCTGTCTTACCACCAATAGCTATGGGGAAATCCCTAAAATATCTAGCACCAGTTCCATATATCCCTTCATAACTATTCGATACAACTGCCCGCATACCCTCCATAATTGCCCTATGGTTTTTCTCATCCATCGGCACTTTCTCAAGCACCTCAGGCTCGTTTTTAAGTAGCACTTCTCCTTCTGTATCCTCTACCCTATCTACTAGATATGCTCTATAGCGGGTCCCACCGTTTGCCAAAGTAGCCATATAACTGGCCATTTGCAGAGGAGTAGCAGTATTCTCCGCCTGACCAATAGCTGCACTTAGAGTCTTACCATCTGTCCACCTATTATCGCTTATATATCTATAAATCCTATCATATACTGTCTCCCTATCCGCTTCAATATTTAGTTCTTCAAATCTCTCCTGTATATACTGTAAATCTGTCTGATCTATGAAAGATTGGGCAATATCCATATATATATCTTTCTGTTCTGTCTCTAGGTCACCCCAGTTCTCACCTGCAAGACTTGCAATTCTCCTAGATACAATACTTCGCAAGTAGTTCTCTGTATGGGATTTACCTGCCACTGTTCCAACAGCCTCACCTGGTAGCTCTATCCCTGTCTTTTCTCCAAAACCAAACATTCGGGCATGTTTTTCAAGATTATCTATACCGAGTCTATTTCCAACCTCATAAAAATAATAGTTACATGAATCTCTTAGAGCCGCTATTATATTTTCAGGCCCATGGGTTCCCCTACTGTTATTCCATATCCAGCATGCAGGGCCATCCTTTGATATCTTAGTATATCTACCCTTATCCACTATCTGGGTATATGGTGTGACTTCTCCTTCCTCTAGTGCTGCAATCCCCGTCAACATCTTGTAAGTAGAACCTGGGGGATATGCACCCCTTACTGCAGTGTTGAACATGGGCCTTGGCAATGTAGGATCTAGATCTATTTCATCCTCCTCACCAGCTTTTTTATATATGGGATTATATTTTTCCCACACTTCACCACTTATCTTTCCAGTCACAGAAAAATTAGGGTCAAATGCAGGTTCATTGGCCATAGCCAATATAGCACCAGATTTTACGTCCATTACCACTACGCTTCCCATCTTGGCATTGGGAAAAGATTCGCCAAGCTCACCCGATCTTATCTTTTTCATAACATCCCTCAAAGCAGTTTCAGCTACTTTTTGAAGTTCATAATCCAATGTCAAATATACATTATTACCTGGCTGTGCCTTCTTTTTTTCCACTGTCCTTATGGTCCGTCCTAGGGCATCAACCTCTACACGTTTCCCTCCATCCACACCACGTAGATATTCTTCCATTACCTTTTCAATCTCACTTCGTCCTATGAGGTCAATAGCTGGATCATATCCCTTTTCCTTATAATACTCCTTATTTTTTTCCCATTCTTCACCCGTTATTTTACCCATATAACCCAATACATGGGCAGCCATCTCTCCATTGGGATACTCCCTTATAGACGAGGGTGTAACTACAACTCCAGGATGTTCACTTCCTGATTCCTCTATGGCAGCTACCGTATCCAAATCTATATCTTTTGCTATAGTCACAGGTTGATATGCCCTAAATCCTACAAGTTTCATCTCATTCCATATATTGAGTATCTTTAAGGCTTCATGATCTGTATATTTAGGATCTATATCATATACTTTCTTTAGCTCTTCAAAACACTCCTTAGCTGTCAACTCTTCACTTAGATCGTGCATCTCTTTCCAAGTTGACTCTCTAGAACTCTCTTGTTCCTCTGTAAGTTCCTCCTGATCATTTCCATATGTCCAGTCAAAATAAAAGTTTTCATCTCTGTCGATAGCTATGGGAAATTGATAGATAACTTCGCCTCCACGCTTTTCTATGGTCTCTACCACATTTAGTATAGAGCTATTCCCATCACCTTTTATAAGTTCATAATAGTATAGATCTACATTAAAACTTGGTCTGTTCCATGCGAGTTTTTCTCCTCCCTCGGCATATATGGTACCTCTCACCGCCTTTTCAGGAATTATGCGTGTAACCACCTGTTGAGAGGCTACTTCATACTCGCTTCCCATAGTCAACTGGAGATAGGCAAGACGTCCAAAAAGTACCATAAATAAAAAGAAGAATAGTATACCAAGCTGGGTATATCTATTCTTCAAAATTTTCGAAAACTTAACATCCATAGGACCATCCCCTCATGCTAGTTTAATTTTCTTTGAAATACAACTTTTTTGTCATAAACTTATATCTATATAACCACTGCATAAACTGGTATATAAAAGGCATTAAAATTGCTGTATATATGGCTTTGGGGATCATAATTTTGATAAGTATACTGTACGCCGATACATCTAGTCTCATAAAAAATGCATATATGAGCATTATAGTTTCCTTAAAGAAAATTGCCAATATAGAAAAAAACATAGGCACTATAATATCTCCAATAAAAAACTTATCAGCTATAGAGCCTATTATAAATCCAATGAGCATGTACTGGAGTGCATATACTCCAAGTACACTTCCCATAACCATATCATAGACAAATCCACCAATAAGACCTACTATAGGGGCAATTGGATTCCCCCCTAGTAGACCAAACGAGACTATGAAAGTAGTCATAATATCTGGAGCGACACCATTTAGCTTGAGAAATGGAAATAATGTCGTCTCCACTATCACATTTACTAAAATTATTAAAGCAATTACTGCTACCCTCAACCATATCAACCTCTCATGAAGAACTCTCCTAATATCTGATTTATTGGTTGTCTGCCTTTATTACAAGTACTTCCTCAATCCTTTGAAAGTCCACACCTGGCTCTATAACGACCGTCTTAAAGAAATCTCGTTTTTCCTCTATGACTTCTTCTACTTCACCTATATATATACCCTTAGGGAATATCTCACCTAGCCCAGATGTAAGTACTTTATCTCCAGGCTTTAAGTCAGAATCAAGGGGCAAATATATCATTCTGCACATGCCCTCTTCAAGCCCCATGTCATTATTACCCTTGACTAAACCGTTATCACGCGTGCGTTCGATAATTCCACTCACCGAACTCTGTCCATCAACTATTGTCCTCACCTTGGCCGAATTAGGCCCTACCTGAAATATTCTGCCAACTAGCCCCCGTTCCGTCACCACAGCCATATTAATGTCTACACCATGTCTTGTTCCCTTGTCTATCAAAATTATATTGAACCAGTTACCTGGATTTTTCCCTATTACCCTAGCTCCTGTCACAGTCATTTTATCATTGTCTACAGCAAAATCTAGCAACTTTTTGAGTCGCTTGTTTTCCTTTTCTAGTTCGTTTTTTTCTATGAGCTCCTTTTCCAACACAACTACACGCTTACGAAGTTCTTCATTCTCTGCCTTTGCATCCCTGTTATCTGTTATATCATAAAAGAAGTTGCTCACTTTACTACTTACAGTATAAAATGCCTTTTGTATGGGACTTGTCACATAACCTATAGCTCCCTCTAGCTTTGAAAAAGCCTGCTCATGTCTATCTGTCACGACCATAAGGGCAATCAATATTATTATGACCATAATAATGATGAAAAGGGGGCGTTTTTTTACAAGACGGGGCAATTTGACGCCACCCCCCTCTTACATATTTTTATTTGATATTGCCACTTTCTTTAAAGTTTCAATCTCCTCTACTACTCTTCCAGCACCAATTGCCACGCAGTCAAGTGGTTCCTCTGCAATATGGACAGGCATACCAGTCTCTTCTTTTATAAGATCATCCATTCCATCTAGGAGTGCTCCTCCTCCTGTTAGCATTATTCCCTTATCCATTATATCAGCAGCCAGCTCCGGTGGTGTCTTCTCCAATGTAAGTTTTATGTCGTCTAATATGCTGTTTACTGGCTCGCGCAATGCATCTAATATTTCAGTAGATGTTATACGCAATGTCTTTGGAAGACCTGTTACAAGATCCCTACCCCTTATGTCCATACTGAGTTCCTCGGCCTTTGGAAAAGCCGATCCTATGGTTATCTTTATCTCCTCGGCAGTACGCTCACCTACCATGAGATTATATTCTTTCTTTATATAGTGAATGATGGAATCATCTAGTTTGTTGCCTCCTACCCTTAGAGAACGGCTAGTTACAATGCCACCTAAAGATATAATTGCAACCTCACATGTTCCACCACCTATATCCACAATCATACTACCTGTTGGTTCATTGACAGGTAGTCCTGCACCAATAGCCGCTGCCATAGGCTCTTCCACCAAGTAGGCTTCCCTAGCACCTGCCTGCCTCGTGGCTTCCTCCACTGCACGTTTCTCAACTTCAGTAATACCTGAAGGAACACATACAACTATCCGAGGATGAAGACCTAAAGTCTTTGCAGTGGCCTTTTTTATAAAATATTTAAGCATATCCTGAGTTACATCAAAGTCAGCTATGACTCCTTCCTTCATGGGACGAATTGCCACAATGTTCCCTGGAGTCCTTCCTATCATACGTTTTGCCTCTTCGCCAACTGCCAATACCTTCTTTGAATTGTTCTGTATGGCAACTACAGAAGGTTCTCTTATTACAACACCCTTGCCCTTTACATGTACCAAAGTATTGGCCGTTCCTAAATCAATTCCCAAGTCCTTTGAAAACCATCCAAATACACCCATATTTTGTACAAAGCTCCTTCCAACCCTTATTATATAAGTCTCTATAAGATTATTACCATAAAAGTTAAATTGATAACCTAAATATATACTATTTATATATCTATATCAAATTTTCTAAGTATTTTCAATAAACTATGGATAGGTAATCCAACCAAATTATAGTAGCAGCCCTCTATAGCTGTAATGCAGATATAAGATTTCCCCTCTCACAGTTTCCATGGGCGCCCTTCATCTATGGCACCCCTATGGATATAGGGGGATACTGAAGCTAAAACTATGTCCATGCCTACCACCTTTTATAGAAAATAATTCCAAGAATAATGCCAACAACAGTACCTATATTGATTACAAAAGTCAAACCAAGTGTAAGCCTCAATATACCAAGGTCTAATGTTAATGGGTTGCCCATAGTACCTATTTCAATAGTCTTAGTGAATATATCGTGATCAAAATATGATGCAAGTATATTACCCAAAAGACTACCTATTATAGTACCAGCTAATAGGTAGAGAAAAAGTATACCTGCTCCCCTCGAACCCCTTCTAGGCATTTATAACCTCCTCATATATATTTGAATATAAACACTCACTATTTTAGTATAACATTTTTATAATGGAATACAAGACCTTTGCCCATTTTTTAATAAAATTGTAATCTACCAAAAAAAAGAAAACTATAGTTTTCTATAACTATAGTCTTTCAACCGAGTACAGAGTCGGCAAGGTTACATGCATGGTCTCCTATACGCTCTAGATTTGTAACAATATCTAAAAATATAACTCCAGAGCTAACCGAACACTGTTGGTTGTTTAATCTCTCTATATGTCCATTACGAAGCTCAATTTCCATATCATCTATGGCTTGCTCTTGAGGCTCTACTAGCCTAGCTATGTCCTTATCACCTGTCTTTATGGCTACCACTGCATCTTCTAGTGCACTTATAACCATATCTTCCATCTCTACGAGCTCTTCTAGAGCTGTAGCTGAAAATGTGACATCATTTTCTATCACATATTGTGCATATTCTGCTAAGTTCTGAGCGTGATCTCCTACCCTCTCTAGATCATTTACTACATGAAATAGATCTGCTACAAATTCTGAATCAGAATTACCCATGGGTAGATCGTTTACCATCACAAGGTAGTTAGTTATCTCTTCACTTAGAAAATCTATTATATCTTCTCTCTTGTTTACCTCTTCTACCAACTGCTCGTCTCTGTCAAAAAAAGCCTTCATTGCTATTGCAACATTTTGTTTTGCTAGATCTGCCATCCTACCAGTCTCCTTAGATATCTGTGCAACGGCAATAGCAGGAGTCTCTAATATACGCTTGTCCAAATACATAAGATGCATTGCATCAATATCTTTTTCTTTTCCCGGCACCAATTTTTTAGACATGTTGACCAATGTTCCAGCTAAAGGAAACATCAAAGCAGTATTTAATAGATTAAACAATGTATGGGCATTGGCAATTTGCCTTGCACTGTTTCCAGGCGTAAGCGACTCTATAAAAGGTATATAGGGCACACCAAATAATATAAGTATTGTAAATAATGCTGTACCTAATACATTGAAGAGCAAATGTATGGTAGCTGCCCGCTTAGCTGTAACAGTGGTTCCAATACTTGCCATGATAGCAGTTATACATGTACCTATGTTTTGACCAAATAATATGAATATGGCACTATCAAGTCCAATTGCCCCTTGCATGGCAAGAGCCTGTAATATACCCAAGGATGCACTAGAACTCTGCAAAATAGCAGTCATTAGCATGCCCGTCAATAGTCCCCAAAGGTCATGGGCGCGGTGCTGCTGACGGCGCTGGCCACCGGCGGCGCCACCGTCATC
>CALKWW010000021.1 GCA_938003945.1 uncultured Bacillota bacterium
ATACATCTTTTCACAGGTTAAAAGAATATCTAATCAAAGATAAATTTTAGGTTACTACTTAATATTACTTTTTCTTGAAATATTCCTTAAGAAGGAATTTCATGAGAGCATTTGGTTGTTTCTTGACACATTCAGGCTTATCGCCGAATACCATTGCATACGGCACTTCGGGAGTGTAGGGAGCCCACTGTGGCATATTCTCTCCTGTGGAATCCTTGCCATTTGGATTTCCAGAACGTATGAAATTGGCCCAGTAGTTACACATTTGACGAGCAAGATCATAATGTTTACCGACAAATGGCCTCCAGCATTTGGCAAGGGTCTCAAAAAAGAACCAGAGATCTACTGAATGAAATGTACCAGGGTTATCCCATCCTGGTATTTCTGCATCAAAAATATAGTAATACAGTTCCATATTTGCCCCGGTATTGGCGTTAGCCTGACCTACAATGCGAATAGCATATTCGATACTATTGACTGAAGCTTCTTTCAGAATTTCATCTAAATCTCCCGACTGGGCATTGCAAAGCGCAAGATACTCATCGGCATTATCACCAAACATATCAACAGCCATATCCTTAAACTCATCAAGAGTTCTAACATTTGGAACGCTGTAGAATTCAGATGAAGTGTGTCCTAAAAGTACTGGTACCATCCAACGCTTATTTTCAAGGAAAAGGTCAAATGCATTTCCTACATTGAATAAATTATCAACAACCGTACCCCAAAACCTATTATATTCCAGTGATTTATCACGAATGTATTCAGCATCAAGTTGTCGGGCTTCCTCAAGTGAAGATACCCCAAGGAATTCAAAGAATTTTACACCTTCCTGTTCAGCCTCAACTAGAGTGCACCTGCCTCCAGGAATATGACTATTCGGATAAATTCTCGTAAAAATACCACTCTGGATAATAGCCTTCTGAAAAAGATCTCTATTCTGGGGCGAAGTAAGATGATTTAATACACTTCCACCACCAGCAGACTGTCCTCCTATAGTAATGTTATCAGGGTCACCACCGAAAGCTACTATATTGCGTTTGACCCACCGCATACCTGCCTGCTGATCTAGATGACCAAAGTTCGCGGGAGCATCTGGGGCTTCCACTGATATCTCAGGATGACACAAAAATCCAAAAACATTCAAGCGATAATTAACCGTTACTACAACTATACCCCTACGAGCAATACGCTCACCGTCAAATTCCATCTCGGCCGTATTACCAACCTGAAGGCCCCCACCGAAAAACCAAACAAATACTGGCAGTTTTTCATCAGTACTACATGCCGGCGTCCATACATTTAAATAGAGACAGTCTTCGTCCATAGGGATATCCGGGTCTACAGCCCATTCCCTGGTGTATATGTCGCTTTTGTCCAAACCTGGAGTAGCCTGCATAGATATTGGAGCAAATTGAAACGCTTTTAAAACACCGTCCCAATTTTCTACAGGTTGGGGAGCACGCCAACGATTTTCACCTACAGGTGGCGCTGCAAAAGGAATACCTTTGAAACTTGTTATACGAGGGTCAGCTGCTGGCAGTCCTTGTATCACACCGTTTTCCACTTTCACTACTCTAAGCATATTAATTAGCTCCTTTCATCTATTAATTTAATCAAACCTGATTTTCCCAAGAAATGTTACACTTAATTTTGCAATTTAGCATTATTATTACATCTGATTGCATATTCAACTACCCTTTGATGAAATCACACCTCCTCTGTTATAATTATTTTCATAAGAAAGGTTCCTCCGATCTATGTTTGTTCTGCTAAACAATATTATATCAGAGGCCTTTCTTTTTTCATGCCTTTTTTGTCACAAATGTATTATCCCATAACATCTTTTCGACTGACTTTCAACAGTTTAAACTAAGTATTGGATAAAGTCCTTATTATATCCAATACTTAGTTTTATATTGTGTAGCCAATAATGTTTTGCAGTTATTCTCCCTCTCTGACCCATATCAACATCTCGCCCAAACCTCTGTTGTCCCATGCATAATATGGTATAAATTTTAACTTGCTCGGAACGTACTCTATGCTATTTTGAGAACTGTAGAGAGATTCAGCCGGCCATTTCTTGTCTACTCGTTCAGCAACAACTTCAATTATATTTACACCGCCCAATAAATCTTCCTCAAATTTTACGTCAAATTGTGCATCCAATGGCAGTCTAACCTCGTGCAGATTAGGACCGTTGTCCACTTCTTCTAAACAGTAGATTATAGGTCCATATTGCAGAGCAACTCTTCCAATGTTTTCCCTAACTAATGGATTACTTCGCATTCTAAGTACTTTCATGGGGAAGAGTAATTGAACTGTATCGCCATCTTTCCACCTGCGATTGAGCATGACATATCCATTTTCCGTATTATTCCTATCTATAGCCTGACCATTTACTAGTATCCGCGCATTTTTACACCATTCGGGAATACGAAAAGCAAGTGTAAATTCTTTTTCTATCTCCAATGCAAGTTCGACATTGATTCTCTCATCCCACGGATAGTCAGTTTTCTGGGTAATACTTATCTCATCTCCATGAATCTTCATATTTGATGTGTTATCAATGTATTGATGAATATACAATGTATCTTCCTTTATTGTATATATATATTGCCCGAGGGAGGCAATAAGTCTAGATATATTTGGAGGACAGCAAGCACACGGAAACCACTTTTGTCTAGTAGATTTCACATGCATTTTAGTACCATTCTTTTCACAAGCTTCTGGAACTACTTCCAATGGATTTACGTAGAAAAAACGTTTTCCATCTAGGGACATTCCCGCAATTACATTGTTATATAGAGCTTTCTCTATCACATCAGCATAACAGCTATTTGGCTCTATCTGTAGCATTCTCCATGCAAAAAATATTAATCCTATGGCTGCACATGTTTCAGCATATGCAGTATCATTGGGCAGATCATAATCGTACGAAAAAGCCTCACCATGTGCCATAGAACCAATTCCACCTGTTATATACATCCTCTTGGTGACCATATTATCCCATAGAGTTTTACAAGCCTTTAATAATTCTTCATCTCCGGTTTCCAGTGCAATATCTGCCATAGCCGCATACATATATGTAGCCCTTACTGCATGACCTTCAGCTGTAGTCTGTTCCCTTACTGGTAGATGGGCTTGAGCATATTGCCGTCCTAATCCTCTCATGCCGTGAAAATGTTCAGTTCGCCCACGCTCTTCCCATTCAATATCAAAATAATAGGGTTCTTTTCCCCTCTCATCTATGAAATATTTTGCTAGGTTTAGATACTTTTCTTCATCTGTGACCTCATATAGTTTAAAAAGTGCCAATTCAATCTCCTGATGCCCAGGATAACCTCTTTTCTTGCCTGGTTCTGGTCCAAATATAGTGTCTATGTGATCAGCAAATCTACATACAATATCTAATAACTCACGTTTTCCAGTAGCCCTATAATAGGCGACACCTGCCTCTATCATATGTCCTGCACAATAGAGTTCATGACAATCTTGAAGATTGGTCCATCTCTTATCAAGTCCATTTAATATATAGTAAGTATTTAGATAGCCATCTTCAAGTTGTGCCCTTCCAATGAGGTCTATTGTCTCATCGGCAATTTCTTCAAGCTCGGGATTAGGATGAGTCTCCAAACTATAGGCAACTGCCTCTAGCCACTTGGCCACGTCACTGTCTTGAAATACCATTCCATAGAAATCTCCTTCTTCCTCACCTGCAGCAATACGAAAATTTCTTATTGCTCGGCTAGGCTCCACATCTGCTAAATTATCGTTTAAGACTTCCCATTGATAGGGAATAACTACATCTTTTATTAAGGAAACATATTTTGACCAAAAACCATCTTTTATA